>JAIRSQ010000162.1 GCA_031255395.1 Spirochaetaceae bacterium
CTCGACATGGTTGAAATGTTTTATCGCGACCAAAAAACTTTGTCCTCGTTGCGTTCCATTCTCGCCGGTATGCCGGATTTTGAGCGGCTTTCATCCCGAATAGCGATGAACAGGGCTCACGGCAAGGATATGCTGGCGTTGAAAAACGCCCTCGCTTCGTTTGAAAGATGTTTTCGACTGCTTGGCGAGGCGCGGCAAACGAACGGCGGACAGTGCAGGCCGCCGCAATTCGAGGCAGAGGAGGCCGTTTCGTTTGACGAAACGGTCTCCTCGCGGCTTATGGCTCTGAAAGAAACGCTTGAACAGGCTATTTGCGACGAACCTTCGATACTTTTGACGGAGGGAAAGCTGATTCGCTTCGGTTATAACGCCGAATTGGACGCGTTGCGCGACAAAAGGGACAACGGACGCGCCCTGTTGGAAGCGTATCTTGAGGAAGAACGGCAGAATACCGGCATATCGAACCTTAAAATGCGTTACAACCGGTTGCTGGGCTATCATTTTGAGGCGGCAACTGCCCAGCTTGGCAAGATTCCGGCTCATTTTATCAAACGGCAGGGACTGGTGTCTGGGGAACGCTTTACCACGGAACGGCTTGCCGCGCTGGAGTCGGAAATAAACGGCGCGTCCGACAGAATGATCGAGTTTGAAAAGGACCTGTTCCTGGCCCTGCGAGAGGAGGCCAAGTCGCTGTTATACGAGATCGGAGCGGCGGCAAAACTTATCGCCGAACTGGATACCGCGCAGTCGCTCGCCCGCGCCGCCGCGGCGCGGGTATGGACGCGCCCTGCCGTTGATAACGTCAACAGGCTCGCCATAATCGAGGGCCGCCACCCTGTCGTGGAAGCCAGCCTTTCGCGCGGAGAGTTCATTCCCAACGACACGCTACTGGACGCCAGGCCGGACGGACGCGGAGATCCCGCCTTCGCGCTGATAACCGGACCCAACATGGCCGGAAAGTCAACCTATCTGCGTCAGACGGCGCTGATAACTGTGATGGCGCAGATGGGCAGTTTCGTTCCTGCGCGCAAGGCGGAAATTGGCGCGGCGGACAGAATTTATTGCCGCGTCGGGGCATCGGACAATCTGGCGCGGGGGGAATCGACCTTTCTTACCGAAATGCTGGAAACCGCGGCGATTCTGGATTCGGCCACGGAGAGGAGCCTCGTGATAATGGACGAGGTTGGGCGCGGCACGGGGGCGAGGGACGGGCTTGCCATCGCTCAAGCGGTGAGCGAGTACCTGCTGGATACGGTAAGATGCCGCGCTCTTTTTGCCACCCACTACCACGAGCTTGCCGCAATGAGCAACCCGCGCATGGCAAACCGCTCTCTTCTTGTGGAAGAGAGCGGCGGCGAGATAGTGTTTCGGCGCCGGCTTGTTGAGGAGGCCGCAGCAGAATCTTACGGCCTTCACGTGGCGCGGCTCGCCGGCATTGCGGACGAGGTTTTGGTACGGGCGGAACAGTTGATGGCCGAATCGGGCAAAAAACAGACTGAAGACTCAGGAGCCGCTCTCTCCGTAGCGGAACCCGAATCGGAGGCCCGCCCGCAGCGCGGCGACGCCGTGCTGCGGGAACTGGCGCTACTCGACATAAACGCGACCAGCCCCCTAGAAGCGCTGAACCGTGTCTGCCGCTGGAAAAGCCTTGTAAACGAAGACATCTCTCCGCTGCCTCCGCGACGGAAAAAGTGCCTTGTAAAACAGACCCGCTCCGAGCGGCAGGCAACTGCCCGCTCCGCCGCGCGGCCTGCCCCGGAACCGCCCGTTCAGCGGCATTCACAGCCGTATCTGTTTGCGGATATGCCGTCCGCCGCCCTAGAATCCGACCCGCTTGGCGGGGTACACTCAAGCTATGAATCCGATACGTAAACCCTTTGTATACAGCTATTTTAACGCCACCCTGATATTAATCGTCGCAAATGCCGCCGTATTCGCGCTCCAGTCGCTGCTCCCGCGCCTTAGCGTGCTGCTTGCCATGACTCCGTTGCTCGTGCTGCGCGGCTGTCTCTGGCAGTTTGTCACTTATATGTTCGCGCACGCCAGCTTCAGCCACATACTATTCAATATGCTGGCGCTGTTCGTGTTCGGCTCCCGGACTGAACGCTACATGGGCAGCAAAGAGTTTCTGGTTTACTATTTTTTTACCGGCATACTTGCCGGCATCCTTTCGTTCGTTGTTTTTATGCTCACGGGGGCGACGCACGTCCCGCTTTTGGGAGCGTCGGGCGCCATATTCGCGGTTCAGCTTGCCTACGCGTCGTTCTTCCCCGACTCCGTCATATACATCTGGGGCATCCTTCCGGTACGCGCCCCACTGCTGGTTCTTATTTTTTCGTCAATAGAGCTGTTTTCGATGGTTTTTGGCATCTCAAACGGCGTGGCTCACCTTACTCACCTCGCAGGCTTCGGCTTCGGCTGGCTGTATTTCCTTGCCCGCTACAGCGCGAACCCGTTGCGCCTTATGACAGGGAGACGCTGATTCCATGGAAGAACCGGATGCTCCCGAGCGCGACAGCGACATTGTTTTTCATTATTCCCGCGAACACCGCCTGAAAAAAGCGAGCCGCCGCGTCCGCGCCATGTATGAAGACACCCCCAAAAAGCCCCGCTTCGGCCTGTTCTCCTCGCTAGTCGACTCAAAACCCAAAGCGATACTGTTTGCCGCCATTGTCCTCTTTTGCGTTATAGTCCTGTTGTTGTTTCCGCCAGCGCAATGATGATTAATGAGTAATGATCAGTGATGTATATTGAGGGGGATGGGGGCGAGCAAACCGCCTCGCGACGGCGGCACGGTCCAAACCGGGATTGCCGGGTACGGTTGTCGCGCCCTTTTAACGCCACTAATCTTTTGTTATTGTATACTACGCTTGCCGGACGAATTTATGGCAAGGCAAGGGCAGCCGGTTCGCGCCTTAGGCGCGTGCGCCGGACGGACGCTGGCGATGCGCCCAAAATAGAAAATGAAAAAGGATGCGTATATGAGCGGAGAACCCAAATTTTCTGACAGCTCGGAAATTTTTGACTGGCTTTCGCGTTTTATAAATCTTGAGCAGGGGTACACTCCGCCAAGCATGCGGCCTGAGCGCATGCAGATTATCGGCGGGCTGGCGGGGAACCCTCAGCGGTGCGGCGTTTCTATACATATTGCCGGCTCCAAAGGCAAGGGATCGATAACGGCGATGATTGCCCGTATCCTCGCTACGGACGGCCTGCGGGTGGCGCGTTACCTGTCACCGCACGTTGCCGAATATCGCGAGCGGATTACGCTGGGCGAGGATTTTTTTGATGAGAGCGTCTATCTTGCCGCGGGGGAGGAACTGCGCCGTCTTGCGAATATTCTGTGCGACCCTTCGAGCAACGAGTACAAGGCGATGCTTGACGTATCGGACGGAGTTGCCCCGGAGCCCACTTTTTTTGAACTCTTGACGCTGTTCTATTTCCTCTGCGCCCGCATAGCCGGGTGCGACGCGCTCGCTGTGGAGACCGGCATGGGCGGGCGGCTTGATCCGACTAACATCGTCGACTGCGCTGTCGCTGTCATAACAGGCATCGAACTTGAACACGCCGAATTTCTGGGAAACACGGTGAGCGCCGTTGCCGGTGAGAAAGCGGGCATAATAAAACCGAACCGCCCTGTCGTTTTGGCCGAACAGCTGCCTGAAGCGCTGGACGTGTTTGAACGGGTCGCGACGGAACGGGACGCCAAGATTTTTTACTGCCCCGAAACCGTTCTTATCAGCAATGTCAAGACGAGCCGCGCCAGAACGGATTTTACGCTTGACTTTAAAAAACCGGGCTTTTTCGACAAGCCGCTGAACCTGTCGATCGGTATTCCGGGCGAAATTCAGGGGCAAAACGCCGCCCTCGCGACGCTTGCCGTCAAACTGGCCTTCCCCGCGACGACAGCCGAAACGATACGGCGGGCTCTGGCCGGTTTTGCGCTGCCGGCCCGTTTTGAAAAACTCTGTGATGATCCTCCTGTAATCGTAGACGGCGCCCATACGGACATAAGCGTCCGCCTCTGCGTAAAAACGTTTACGGAACTTTACGGTTCCGGCGGCATCCTCATATTTGGCTGCGCTCTCGGCAAAAACGACGAGGCTATGGCGGACGCCCTGTTGCCGCACTTTTCATACATAATTATTACTACTCCCGGTACGTTCAAGATGAGCGGCCCGGATATGGTCTACGAGACTTTCAAGCGGCGGCAGTCCCGCGGCGTTTGCGGCAAAACCGGAATAGCCTTCATCAAGGAAACGGCGGACGGCATAAGGCAGGCGCTGGATCGGGCGAAAAGGGACAAACTGCCCGTCCTTGGCATCGGCTCATTCTACCTTGCCGCCGAAGTGCGAAGTTTTTTCGGCCGCCAGTAACCGGATCTCGGCAAGCAAACGCCAATTAGCCTCCCGCCGCGTCGCGAATGAAGCAAAACGGCATATCGGTGTCATAAGTATATATGAGACCTTTAAGAAAACTAAGGCCGGGCGCGTGGTATGAAATCCGTACGGCCGTCAACAACCGGAAACCGCTGTTTCAGTCAAGGCTAGCTCTGAAACTTTTCGCCCGGGTTTTGGACGACACGGCGGCGCGCTTCGATTTTGAAATTCGCTCTCTGCGCCTGGAAGACGCCGTGCTAGTTTTTTACATTAAACCAGAGGACGGGTTCCGGTTGCCGCGGATTATGCAGTGGCTAAAGCAGACGTTTGCCGTGAGGTACAACTTGCTAAACGGCTGGACGGGGCATATCTGGGGCGACCGGTACTGGTCTATGATTGTGGAAGGCGAGCCGCCAGAAGGGGAGGGGAGTTTGAGCGGGGGCGCGGAGGAGGTGAAGGCTGAGGGAGGGGGAATGCCTCTTTCGGGGAGGATGAGGGCTGGGATTAGACCTATTTTGGAGGAAACAAGGACTAGGGTCAGACCCCTTCCATGGAAACCCTCCAAAATCCCCCGCAAGTCCGCCTCGCTCCCCGCCTGACCTCGCTCAAACCGGCCTTTTAGGGGCAAGAACGACGCGAAAACCTGTCTCAACAGACTCCGCCCGCAATCGGTTGCGGGCGGAGTCTGCCCCGTCTCTCCGCTTTAGAGCGCCTTGCCTTCGCATTCGCCCCTGACCGCATAATTTGCAATGCTGTTGCCAATTTTATTTTTATATGCTATACTGATTATGGCTTTATGACGATTGGTTAAGGGGTTATTATGTCCGTTTTGCAAATTCCTTTATTGAGCTTCGGCTTGCCTGTAATCTTGGTTCTTTTCATATTGATACTCAGTCTGCGGCGCATAGTGCCGTCAAATATGGTGCATATCTTGCAGCGTTCAAAATCGACGGTGAGCTACGGAGTGGGCATGAAGGCAGGGAATACCTATTACGAATGGCCCGCATGGATGCCGTTTTTGGGCGTTACGGTACGCAAGCTGCCGGTTAGCAATTTTGACCTCGATCTTGTGCGTTACGAAGCGTACGATAAAAACCGACTGCCGTTCACGGTGGATGTGAAAGCGTTTTTTCGAATTGCCGACACCAACGCCGCCGCCCAAAAAGTTGAAAGTTTGCCCGAACTGAAGGATCACTTGATGGGTATCGTGCAGGGTTCGGTCAGAAGCATAATGGCAAAGAGCGACCTTGAGTCGATTATGGAAGAACGCTCGATATATGGCGAACAGTTTACCGGCGATGTGCGGGACGAACTTGCGGAATGGGGCGTCATTCCGGTTAAGAATATCGAACTCATGGACATTCAGGACGCTAAAGATTCAAATGTCATAGTCAACATCATGGCAAAGAAAAAATCCGAGATAGAAAAAGAGTCTCGCGTTACGGTCGCTGTCAATATGCAGAAGGCGAAAGAGGCGGAAATAGAGGCCGCAAAAGAGGTCGAGGTGAAAAAGGCTGTCGCCGACCAATCTGCGGGCGAAGCGCAGGCTAAATCTAACCAAGCCGTCGGTATCGCCCGGCAGAAGTCAGAGCAGGCGGTCGTCGAGGAAAAGAAGCTCACCGCTGAAAAGAACATGGCGGTCGAACAGGTCAACACGGTCAGAGCGGCTGAGATAGCGAAAGATGCCGCGATAGTCGCAGCAAACCAGCATAAGGAAACGGTTAAAATCTCCGCGGACGCGGGCAAATACCAAAAAGAGATAGACGCGCAGGCGCAGAAATCCGTCATCGAAATTGAAGCGGAGGCCAAAAAGAGCGCCGTGCAAAAGACTGCGGATGCCGAAAAATACCGCATTGAGCAGGTAGCGGCAGCGACGCTGGTTCAGCGGCAGAATGAGGCGAAGGGAGCGCAGGCCGTCGGACTTGCGGAAGCCGAGGCGGAGAAGGCTAAACAGCTAGCGAGCGTGACGGCCCAGACGACTCTCGCCAAAGAAGTCGGCGAAAACAGGGAATACCAGCAGTACCTGATCACCATCGAGCAGATTAAGGCACTTCGAGACGTAGGTATCGAACAGGCGCAGAATATTGGGCGCGCCGAAATAAAGATACTTGCTAACAGCGGCGATATACAGACCGGCATCGAAAAAGCGACCGATGTTTTTTCTTCAAAGGGCGGCTCGGCGCTCAACGGCCTGTTCGAGTCGCTAAAGCAGGTCCCCGAAGGAGAGAGTCTTGTGGGAGCGCTGCTAAAACGTTTTGGCGGCGCGGGAAAGGAGCGGGTATGAACGTAAATGCCAATGGGCCGGCTTTGGCAATTCTGGCTGCGGGAATGGGATGCCGTTACGGCGGGATTAAACAAATTGACAGGATTGGCGCGGGCGGGGAAGCTATTTTGGATTATTCGGTCTTTGACGCGCTACGTTCCGGTTTTGGGAAAATTATTTTTATCATACGGCGGAGCATCGAAGCCGATTTTAGGGACGCCGTCCTTTCGCGGATGAAAAACAAAGTGCCCTTCGAGATTGTCTTTCAGGAACAGGATAGCCTTATTCCGGCGGATGTCGCGGAAAAAGCCGCGGGCAGGACAAAGCCGTGGGGGACCGTTCACGCTCTTTTATGCGCGGCGGACCGGATCGACAGGCCGTTTTGCGTTATCAATGCGGACGATTTCTACGGAAGGGACGCTTACGGGGTGATGGCAAAATACCTTTCAGACAGCAATGCCGCCGAGGGCGCTCTTGTTCCTTACAGACTGGCCGACACGCTGTCCGAACTTGGCGCGGTAACGCGCGGCGTTTGTGCCGTGGAAAAAGGCTTTTTGTCCGGCATCGAAGAGCTTAAGGCCATTGAGCGCGGGAG
>JAIRSQ010000199.1 GCA_031255395.1 Spirochaetaceae bacterium
CCTCCTGCCGCCGCGCTTAGGCGGACAGAACCGCCGCCCGCCCCGACGCAAACCGCGCCCGCGGCGGCTGTCGGGCCTCTGCCCGCGCTTACGGCGCGGAATCCTCCGGTAGAGACGGAAAAGCCGGCGGAACAGGCCGCAAGCCGCACCCTAAGGGTGCGGACAGGCCGGACCTTTGAAATCCCGTTTCAGGGGGGCGGCTGGATATATACCGGCGAAGAGAATTCCAGAAGCGGCATAAACTATGATTCGCGCCGCGTCGACAACGGCGTTCAAACCTTTACGTTCCGCGCCGAAAGAGAGGGGGACTACGCCCTTACATTTTACAGGCAGGACTTTTTGCGGGATTATTATACAAACGAGCTCGTCAAGGTTATAGTCAGGAACGACGCTCCCGAATCGACGGCTACTACGCCGATTACTGCGACGCCGCAGCCGGAAACTCAGCCGCCGCCGACTCCTTCCGCCGGCGCTATTGGCGCGCCCGCTGTCGACGCGTCCGCAGCTGGAACGTCCGGCGACGAGGACTACCTACAGCTGGCGCGGGAGGCTGTCGCCGCAAATAACTACCCCGAGGCGATAAGCCTGCTTGACAGATTCCGCGAGAGCCATCCCGCCATGAACGACGAGGCGTGGTGGCTTTACGGCCAGTCCTTCGAGGCCGCTTCCTCTGCCCGCGACATCAAAAGCGCGCTGGACGCGTACTCCTGCCTGACCCGCGAGTATCCGCAGAGCAGGTATTACGGCGACGCTCAAAACCGTATCGCGTTCCTTAACAGGTTTTATTTCAATATAAGGTAGGGCGGGCTATGCTGACGTTTGACAAGCCTGCTTTCGCGGTTGCCGCATTTGCCGCTCCGTTTGTAATTTTTGCGCTGCGGCGTTTTTTCCGCGGCGCTTTCCGTCTGTCGTTTTCGCTTGGAACGCCGGGCGGGGACTGTTTTAAGGCGTCGGCGGGCTTCCGTCTCTTTGCCGCCTTCTTAAACGCCGCCGACTATGTCGTTGCAAGCCTGTTGCTTCTTGCGTCTGCGGGGCCGAAATTTGTAGTGAACGAGACGGTTTGGCTTGAGCGCGGCGCGGACGTGCTGTTCGTGCTTGATTGCAGTCCTAGCATGGCTGGCATTGACATGGCGGGAAAGAGCCGTTTTGACGCGGCGCGCGAATTGATAAGAAATTTTGCGGAGAACCGGCCTGCCGACGCCGTAGGACTCGCCGCCCTCGGGAACGACGCTGCCCTGCTGATACCGCCCACGGTTGACCGCAACGCGCTGTTCGACCGTCTGGACAGGCTCGCTATAGGGGAACTGGGTGACGGCACGGCGCTTGGCACGGCACTCGTTCTGGCGGCGTTTCATCTGGAAAATTCCGCCGCAAACCGCAAGATAGCGGTGCTTATCACGGACGGCGAGAACAACGCCGGCGCGGTACACCCGCTCGCGGCGGCGGCGGCGCTGGGCGAGCAGGGAGCGATTCTGTATGTGATAGGTGTCGGCAGTTCTGGCGAGATTCCTGTTGATTACATTGATCCTGTAACAAAAACGCGCAGGATGGGCTCTTTCGAATCGCGTTACAGCCATGAGAGCCTTATTGCCATAGCCGGCGCCGCGGACGGCAAGTTCATGTACGCTCCCGGCCGCGACTCGTTTGAGACGGCCTTTGGCGCGTTAAACAGGGCGGAGCCTGCAACAAGCCGCTCCGTAGTCCGAGGACGGGAGAACGATCTGTCCGATGCCTTTGCGGCAGCCGCGCTGGCGTTATGCTTTTTATCGCGACTGTTACGCGCACTCTTTCTTGGAGCGCCGCTTTGACTTTCGAGTATCCCGCCAGACTTTTGTTGCTTTTAGCGCTGATTCCCGCGATTCTGCTGACGGTTATAAACTACAAGCGGCGTTTTTCGCGTATTTATTCGCTGTTGGGCTCTTCTCCAGTAATATTTTATGATGATGTGGGATCGGAGCCGGAGGCCCGCAAACTGTCGATGCGAACGGAACTGCGGCTGCGTTACATCGGTTCTAACCTGTTTTTCATAGTTTTTTTTGTCTGCATGGCGTTCGCGCTGGCAGGGCCGCGCGGCGGAGTCCGTTTTGTTCGCGAGACGCGGCAAGGCGCCGACATTGTGTTCGCCTTCGACCTGTCCCGCAGCATGGACGCGAGGGACGCGCCGCCGTACGCGTCGGGCGGGTTATCCTCGTCAAGGCTGGAAAGTTCCGTATATACCGCAAAGGCGATGACGCAAAACCTGCTTGCCTCTTCCGCCGCCGGAGACATACGTTTCGGAGCGGCGATTGGCAAGGGCGAGGCCGTGCTTGCCATACCGCTTACCGGCAATACGGAGGCGCTATTCGCGCTGCTGGACAGTCTTTCCGTCCTTGCTATGACTTCGCGCGGCACGAATCTGGAAAAACTTCTAGATACGGCCTCTTCAGCCTTCCAGGACAGCTTCCCGTCCGCGCGTTATGTCGCGCTGTTTTCTGACGGCGAAACCCTGTCAGGCTCCGTCGCGGCCGCCGCGGAACGTCTGCGGCAGAAGGATGTCAAACTGCTGGCCTGCGGCGCGGGTTCCGTTTACGGGGCGGCTGTCCCCGAAACTGAGCGCGGCGAAACCGGACATCCAAGCGAAAGGAGCGCTCCCCCGATAATCAGCTATTTGCGGACGGACATTCTTTCCGCTGCGGCGGAAAGAACGGGCGGCCTGTTTGTTGAAAGCGGTGTCGGCGCCGCCGCTGAGATGGCCGGTTTCGTCAGATCAAACGGACTGCCGGAGGATGTCGAAAACGCGTGGACTCTGCGCGAAGAAAGCGGCGGCAGGCGTCGTCCGTTCATTATTGCCGGCTTGGCCGCATTCATAATCTCGAAACTGTTTTCGCTGAAACTTAAAAAACCGCCCGCCCGCAAAATTCCGTTTGGCCGGCAGCCTGTATAGCTCGCTCAATATAGCATATATTGACACTGCCAGGCCGTGCCAAAAGTTACGTTACTTTTTATTGCCGCATATCAGAGACGCCTGTATAATCATTTTGAAGACTTTATAGTCTATTAAAATACTTATGGAGGATGTAAAAATGGTAAAACAGAATGTCCAAAAAGTCGGACGTTTTCTCTCCGCGATGGTGATGCCGAACCTCGGCGCTTTTATAGCGTGGGGTCTTATTACGGCGCTCTTTATTCCGACCGGATGGACGCCCAACGAGAGGCTGGGCAATATGGTAGGGCCAATGCTTACCTACCTGTTGCCGTTGCTGATAGGTTACACGGGCGGCAAGATGCTGCACGGTGTGCGCGGCGGTGTCGTGGGCGGGATAGCCACGATAGGCGTGATCATGGGAGCGGACATCCCTATGTTCCTCGGCGCGATGATCGCGGGGCCGTTGGGCGGCTGGGTCATCAAGAAGTTCGATGAAGGGATTGAAGGCAAGGTCCCTGCGGGTTTCGAGATGCTGGTAAACAACTTCTCGGCCGGTATCTTGGGCGGAGCGCTGTCGATACTCTGCTATCTGGGCATAGGTCCGCTAGCGGCAGGCGCGACAAACGGACTTGGCGCGGGCGTTGGCTGGCTAGTTGATCGCAATATGTTGCCGTTCGCGTCGGTACTCGTCGAACCGGCCAAGATACTGTTCCTTAACAACGCGATAAACCACGGCGTATTCACTCCGCTTGGCACAGAGCAGTCACTCCAAATAGGCCGCTCTATCTACTTTATGATAGAGTCAAACCCAGGGCCCGGTCTTGGGTTGCTCCTTGCCTACTGCTTGCTTGGCAAGGGTAACGCAAAATCGAGCGCGCCCGGCGCGGTGATAATCCACTTCTTTGGCGGCATCCACGAGATATACTTCCCGTACGTGCTGATGAACCCTGTACTGATATTGGCCATGATAGGCGGCGGTTTCTGCGGCGTTCTCACGCTGAGCATTCTGGGCGGCGGACTCATAGCTCCCGCATCCCCGGGATCGATATTCGCCGAAATGATGATGACTCCGAAAGGCTATCACTTCGCGAACCTTGCAGGCATAGCGGTCGGCGGCGCGGTAAGCTTCCTGCTGTCCATACTGTTGTTGAAGGTCGCGGGCAAAGACGAAGCTGACCTCGAAGCGGCGCAGGAATCGACTCGCTCGATGAAAGCCGAATCGAAGGGCGTATCGGTGGGAGAAACAGCGGTCGCGGGCGCGAAATTTACTTCGTCTTCCGTAAAAAAGATCGTATTCGCTTGTGATGCCGGCATGGGCTCAAGCGCGATGGGCGCCACGAAACTCCGCAAGAAACTTCAGAATGCGGGCTTTACAGAAATTGTGGTCGTACACTCGCCTGTCAGCGAGGTCCCGGCGGATGCGGACGTGATAGTCTGCCACAAAGAGTTGCAGGAACGCGCCAGGGCGAGCAATCCGCGCGCCCGTGTCGTGGCTATCACAGACTTCCTGAGCGCTCCGGAATATGACACGCTGGTACAGGATCTGAAAGGCTAATTTTATTGCAAGGTTTCCCCGCCTTATGTTTTTCAAGGCGGGGAATTCTCTCCAGCGAAGTTAAGGATTTATTATGCACGAGATCAGTTACACCATTGCGGACCCCGACGGTATCCATGCGAGGCCTGCGGGTAAGTTTGTCGAAGAGATGCAGAAATTTAAAAGCGTCATCACGGTAAACCGGGACGACAAATCGGCGGATGCCAAGAAGCTGTTCGCGCTGATGAAGATGAGAGTAAAGGCGGGCGAAACGATTATCGTCAAAGCGGAGGGGGATGACGAGGAAGCGGCCGTGAATGCGGCACTCGCCTTCTTGAAGGAACATTTGTAGTGCAATCCATTTCCCCGCGTCTGTCACGGCTGTTGGAGCTGTTACTCAAAAAGGACGCGCCGCAGAGCGCGGGGGAACTTGCAGAAGAACTGGGCGTTAGCCGCAGGACGCTGTTTCGCGAGTTGAAAAACGCGGATGCGGCGGTCGAATCTTGCGGCATGATGCTCGTTTCGATACCGGGCAAAGGGCTGGAAATTAGAGGGGATGAGGCGGCGCGGATCGGCTTTGCCGATGCGCTCCGGGCAGAACGACCCGCATTGTCGGAAAACCGGCAGGAACGGCTACTAGGCTTGGTAATCGCGTTGTTTGATGACAACGATGTTCATAAACTGTTCTATTTTGCCTACACGCTGGGAGCTAGTGAAGCCACGGTTAGCAAAGATCTTGACGAGCTTGAACCGTGGCTCGCCGAGCGCGGCATAACATTGTGCCGCCGTCCGGGGTTGGGTGTCTGCGTTACAGGTAGCGAAGATGCTATACGCGGGGCATTGCTGTACAGGCTTGTTCAGGACGGCCGTATGGGAAGCCTCCCATACCTCAAAGCGATTGGATACCCGCCGTCTTACGTGACGGAGGCAATTAACGAAGTTTTTGAAAATTCACTTGGACGCGCACTCGACTGGATGACTGTCGATTCGCGGGATATGCTACGGCTCTACCTGGCAATCGCCGTAGAGCGT
>JAIRSQ010000212.1 GCA_031255395.1 Spirochaetaceae bacterium
CGCTCTCTTGCCGTTGCCTTTTTCGCCGCCTTCGCGTTGGCGTTGTTTCCTGTAGGAGTTTCCGCCCAGACTGAACCGGAACCTCTGCCGCCGGTCGAAGCGATGAAACGGCTTGACGGCGAGCTTATGTGGGACCCGCTGTTCCAGTCCGGCATAATCACATCGCACAACCACAGGGCAGTATTTCAGGCCGGGAACGCGGGGGACAGCTCGCTAGTGCTGTACGACAACAAAACCCTGCTCAACTTGCCTTCCCCGTACACGGAGAACGGCCGTCTCAGGTTTCCGGAGGCTTTTGTGACCGGACTTAAAAACAGCGTCGAAGAATCGATGCGGCAGGACGCTTCCCGCTTCCATATCGCGGCTATCGTTGTTGATCCGGGACATGGCGGCAAGGACAGCGGGGCGATCGGCAACTTAAAACTGAACGGAAAAAACGTCAGAGTGCTGGAAAAAGACATCGCTCTAAAAGTTTCCGCCGAATTGTTTGCTCGCCTGAAAAAGGAATTCCCGGGCAAACAGGTGATAATCACCCGTTCCGGCGACACGTACCCCACATTGGAGGAGCGAGTAGCGAGAGCGCACTCGATACCCCTAAAAGAGAACGAGGCTGTCATTTTCATCTCGATACACGCTAACGCCAGTTTTAACAAGAAGGCGAGCGGCTACGAGGTCTGGTACCTTAGCCCGGACTATAGGCGGGACGTGATAGGCCCGCAAAAAACAGGCGGCGCGGTGGAGGCGGCTTCGATATACAACGACATGCTGGAAGAACAGTTTACGACGGAAAGCGTTTTGATGGCGCAGTCCATATTGCAGCGTTTCAAAGAGGCGTTTGGCAAGGAATTGCCCTCGCGGGGAATAAAGGCGGAGGAATGGTTTGTCGTCCGCAAGGCCCGTATGCCGTCAGTCCTGGTAGAACTGGGCTTTGTGAGCAACGAAAAGGACGCCGCTCTGATGACGGACAGCAAGGGGCAGTCCCGCTTTGCCGATGCCATATTCAAGGGCATTGTAGAATTCGTGGAACGTTTTGAAAAATCGGGCGGCTTTACCCAAGTCGCAAACGGATAACGGGAGGGGCAGTCGGGCTAGAGGGTTATCGGTTCACTGTCCTTTCATTGAGGCCGTAGGCCTCGTCTTCGACGCTAGACACATCGCCCGCCGGTTCAATATGCACCATGATGTCAAAAACGTTTTCGAGCTTGGAGCGTATGGCTTTTTCGACTTGCGTGGCGATTACATGGGCTTCTTTGACTGTGAGCGCGCTGTCAACTTCAACATCCAGGTCGATGTCCAAAAATCCGGCAATTCGGCGGATACGCGTGCGGTGAGGGTTTTTCGCTCCGGGAACCGAATGAACGGCGTCAAATACGGCGCTGTAATGTTCTTTGAGCGCTCCGCCGTCCATCAGCTCGGCATTTACTCCGACAAAGATGCCTATAGCGGCTATCATCACCCAAAAGCCGACTATAGCGGCCACTATCGAATCGATTTGCCCTATGTTAAGCAATTTAGAAAACACTAGGCCGGCAAGAACGCCCGCCGAAAGCGCGATGTCGCCAGTCATGTTTTTAGCGTTTGCCATCAGCATCGCCGAGCCGGCCTTCTTGCCCATAAGCCGCTGGTTAAGGGCGAGCAACAGCTTGCCCGCTATCGAGACGAGCGTTACAACGACGGCTGCGGGAGCGGGGACTTCGCGCGTCACGCCGCCAAGCAAATCGCGGCAGGAACTGGCGATAAGCTGGAAACCCGCGAAAAATAGCATAAAAGATAGAACAGCGGTGCCTATGGTTTCCGCCTTGCCATGTCCCCACGGGTGGCCCGCGTCGGCAGGCCGCGCGACTATTCCCGCGATGAACAACTGCAACACGGCAATAAGCACGTCGACAGAAGCGTCTACGCCGTCGCCAACAACCGCCAGGCTTCCCGCCATAAGCCCAACAGTTATCTTAGCTGACGCAAGAATAAGGTTGCCAAACAGCGCTATCAGCGAAGCCTGCCTGACAATTGCGGTGCGGCCTTCGGCCGTTTTATAGTCCATACTAAGAAAAAATACACATACGGCGGAAAAAAGTCTCTCCGTCCAATTGTAAACAGAAACTTACTTTATCAGCAAAAACGCGTGGCACAACCTAGACATACGCGAACGTTGAAGGATTTATTTACAGAGCACGGCCGGTCCTTTTCGGGAGGGAATTAACCTTTCATTTTATATAGCGACTTAATCATATCGTGAACGCCGTCAACTGTTCGCTTTGATATAGCGCCCAATAAATAAACGAAAACTGATGGTCTTCTACACTCTTATCTCGCCAAGCTGTTCGATCTCGACATCGTTGGTGATTTCGCGCACGGACAGCACGACAAGTTCCGGCAACTCGCGCTCGACGGACTGTTTGACGAGGGCGCGAGCCTGTTCGGAGCAAAGGATGATGGGCGGCGACCAGCCCTGTGCGCGTACAGACGCGATTGCGGCGGACAGCCCCTTTATCCATGCGGCGTGGACAGCCGGTTCCAGCGCACAAATCTTGCCGGAAACCGTCTGCACCGCGCTGTCGACAATCGTCTGCTCAAAGGTGTGGACGATGGTCAGCACCCTGAGTTTGCGATCATCGTCCGCATATTGCAGGCATATCTGCCTGCCGAGCGCCTGCCGCGCCTTTTCGGTAAGGAACTGGATGTCCTTTGATATAGGCGCGAAGTCGGCGAGCGCTTCGAGTATCGTAACGATGTTGCGTATAGAAACCTGCTCGCGCAACAGGGCTTGCAGCGCCTTCTGTACCTCGCCCAAGCTGAGGTTTTTCTGCGTGTCCTCGACGACCGCCGGGTAATCCTTCTTAACATCGTCAAGGATGCGCTGAACGTCCTGTCTGCCAAGGATTTCCGCCGCATGCGTCTTGATGATTTCGGTAAGGTGGGTCGCTATGATTGAGGGCGGGTCGACCACGGTATAACCGGCCCGTTCCGCCTCGTCCCGGCGTTCCTCGCTCACCCATATCGCCGGCAGGCCGAACGTCGGGTCAACCGTGCGCTCGCCGGGTATGTTTTCGCGAGCCCCGCCCGGGTTGATGCACAGGTAATGCCCCATGCGGATTCTGCCCCGCCCGACCTCTGCCCCCTTGATTTTGAGGCAGTATTCCGCCGGATCGAGCGCCATGTTGTCGATAATCCTGATTTTGGGTATCACGAGCC
>JAIRSQ010000141.1 GCA_031255395.1 Spirochaetaceae bacterium
AACGGCGGCACGTAGAGCCTTTATCGCGTCCATGTCAGCGCCGCCCAGCATTCCCTCTTTTTCGACACCGGTAAAAAGGATGTTGCCAGCATACTTTTCGACACGCTTAGCCGTTTCGATGAGGTTCAATCCGGTGCGCGTCTTCCAGCCGTCCACAACAATTTCGCCATTACGGGCATCAACGGCGACTATTAGCCGCGATCGCCCGATACTGCCCGCAAGATCGCTCAGAAACTCCTCATTCACGCCGAAACCCTGCCCGGTACGGAAGGCCGCCGACCCTGTGATGATTTTTTTTGCGCCCAGACTGACAAGCTCCCGCGCATCGGCGACCGTTCTGATTCCGCCGCCCACACGGCATTCCGCAACACGAAGCAACGGTTTTATCATGTCACGATTCGAGCCACGCCCGCAGGCTGCGTCAAGGTCGATGACGGCAACCTCGCCGTACCTGTCAAATTCCTTCGCCAGTTCCCCGCAGTCCTCACGCTCAAGGGCCGGCTCCGTCCCCTGCCTAAGCTGCACTACCTTTCCGCCCTGAATATCAATCGAAGCTATTACCATGATTCATCCTTGTTTGCCATTATTTTGCGGCCGTTAAGCCGGGGCTACCCATTCCCTATTTGGTCCAGTTTTATGTAACGCCAGATATCTATCGGCTCCTGACCGAGCCGCCAGAAACCCACGTTCCGTATACCTTGATTGCGGTACATATACATCCGGGTTGCGAGCGAGTACACATCCTCGTAGTACACGGTTACCCGCACATTCACATCGTAAATGAATGTGGGAACACCGTTCACACGGCGAAAGTTTTGAGCATCATATTCCTGCCTGTGCCATTCCGTTGTGTTGTATATCAGGGCGCGCGAAGTGCTTTTATCGCCCCAAGAGCGCCCGTAAAACGGGATACCCATGACCAGTTTTTCAACGCCAATAGTCTTAAGACCGAAATTCGCCACAGACCTGCACCAGTTCATCGAGGCGACCGGACCCGGCTCACTGCCCGACCAGTGCTCGTCGTAAGCCATAACAAACACCCTATCGACAAGTCCCGCCATCGTGGCGTAGTTGTACACCCCGCCTGCGCGTGTGCGTCCGGGTACGCAGACTGACAGGATTTTGCCGCCCAATCCCTCACGCAATTCGCGCAAAAACGATGTAAAATGCTCGCCGTCCCGGGCGGGCACGTTTTCCATGTCTATGTTAAGCCCGTCGTAGTCTTTTACGGCGGCAAGTATTTCGGCTATAAGCTGCCGCCTCGCTTCGCTGCCCTTCTGTATAACAAAATGTGTAAGGCCACTGCTCGAACAAATGATGGCAAGGTGCGTCCGGCCTCTGAAGCGGCTGGTTTTACTCGGTTTGGGCCCTGCGGCAAGATTCCCGTAGCGGTCAACCTCGGCGGCAAAATACACCAAGTCCGAAATCGGCCTGTTACTCAGCAAATCCGCTTCGTTCCCGCCGACATAGTACGCCCAAACTTCGCCGAAAGAGTTTTCGGGTATCGGCCCGGCATCGTCCGGCAATTCCAACGGCTCGTAGACCTCTTCGATCTCGTTTTCGCTCTCTTCCTCACCCTCCGTTTCGGCGGATAGTCCAGTGCCGGACGATCCGGCCCCCAGTCGCGACGCGGACGTGCTCTTGCAACCTGACAGCGCAAGTATTGTTAGTATTAAAACGGCTTTTACAGCGGATCTTTGCATCACGTATGATAATAACGACACAAGCCGTTTCCTATCAAGGTGCCGAGTGAAGCCGGGGCCTGTTGTAATACGCATCAATATACATGAACACCAAGCCGCTTACTTCCTATGCGGAGTGTTTGACGTCCAAGGTTTCCAGTTTCTTTTTCAGGGTCTTGAAAAACGATTCGGCACAGGTAAAGGCCTGAACAGTTCCCCTTCCGGCTCATGCTCAGGCGAACCGAGGGGCAAAGCCCGCCCAGCTGTTAGTGAAAGCTTTTAGCGCAATACTCAACTACCCGGTAGGAATCAAATACAAAGCCTTCCGGTCATCTCATCCATAGGTAAAGTAGGCCTCCAGACGTTCGCGGTCAAGCGTGAAGCCGTCCAGATTCGTAAGGAGCCTGATTACGCTCGCCTGTTGGATGTATTTCGGAGTGCTGGGCTGACCATCGGTAAAGTATGCAAGCGGCTTGCCTGTCGTTACAAAGGCGGACAGCACGTTTCCAAGGCGCATCGTTTCGTCCAGCTTTGTGACGATGACGGCGCGATAGTCAAACGGCTCGAACTGGCGCATCGTATTGATGATGTCGGATGTTTTGGTCGCCGCCGTAATCGTGAGAAACACCTCCGCGTCAGGGCCGCAAACTTCCAACATCTTTTTCATCTTGGCAAGCTCGATCGAATCCCTAGGACTCCGTCCTATCGTGTCTATCAGTACCGCGTCAAAACCATCGTTGCGAAACGCCAGTTCCTTCTTCAATTCGTTCTCATCGTCAATCGCCATAAAATCGGCCTTTAGGTAACCGGCCAATTCGCCCAGTTGCTTGGCGGCGGCTATGCGGTACAGGTCAATTGTGATAAGGCTGACAGTTTGCGACTCGCTGCCATCGCTTGGATACTTCAGGCTTGCGGCAAGTTTGCAGACCGTTGTCGTCTTGCCAACGCCGGTAGGTCCCACAAGCACGATGATACGAGGGCGCTTGTACGGCCCGTTGTTGGTGTATACGTTGACGCGCTCGCCTATCCACTCCAAGACCTTCTGCTGGGCCTCATCGTAGTCATTCAGCGCCTCTATCGGCAGCTCGCGGCGCAACCGCTCCGTTATTTCACGCCGCAGATCCGGGCCAAACTCGTTAGCTTCGAGCGCCGCGCTGATTTTCACAAGGGTTTCGTGTTCACCCGGCATGGCGGCAGAGGTGGACGCGGGAGAGGTCGACAGTTTTGAGTCGATTTTGTCGCCCAAAAGTTTTACCTGTGTCAGAATCGCCTGCAAATTCGGGTCGACACCCCTCGCTTCGGCTGCGGTGGAAAGGATTTTTTCCTTGTTTTGCAACACGTCCGCTGCTTCCGTCGGCTTTTTCGCGACAACAGGCGACGGCTTAAGAAAGGTCTGAGGCATCGGGTCGGGAACTATGACCGAAGCAAGTACGTTTTCTTTCGTGAACAGCCCCAAAAAGCCGCCGTTTCTGACCAGCTTATGCTGAAAAATATACGCACGTTCCCCATACCTTTCACGCATGATCGCCTTGCAGTCAGAGAGTGTCGGAGCCTGTACGGTATATATTTCCAT
>JAIRSQ010000065.1 GCA_031255395.1 Spirochaetaceae bacterium
CGCCGTACCGGAAGAGCGAGGGCGCTCTCCGCCAGCGCGAGGGCGCTCTCCCCGTCAAGATAGTCGCCGTCCCGCACGGCGGCGTGGCAAGCGAGCGAGGCAGCCCAGCGCTCGGCGACATTCCCGTCCGCCGAGCGGAGGTTCAATATCTCGTTCACCGTCTCGCCGTCCCCAAGCCGCCAGAGCGCGGGCAGCGCCTCAATGCGCCATGAGCCTCGCCCCCCTTCGATGACTACGCCAACTCTCTCAAGTTCCGGCTTTATCGCCGCAAGGAATTCGTCGTCCCCGTCGCCTTCCGTAAGGAAGGCGACGGGGACAAGCAGTTCCTGCTTTGCAACGGGTTCAGAAAGGAAACGGTCGTACAGGATTCGCTCATGTGCGGCGTGTTGGTCTATTATGTAGAGCGTCTCGTCGTCCTCCGCGAGGATGAACAGGCCAAAGGCGCGCCCCGCGTACCGCAACTTAGAGCCGGCGGCCTTGGCTGCCGAGTCTCCGTCCGCGCGGCGCTCTTCGTTGCCGGGGCCGCTTTCGCCGCCGCGTCCGGGCAACGGGGCAAAGCTGTACTCGCCTGATAGCACGCGGTCCAACGCCGCTCTGTTGCCTACTCCCGCCTCGCCGACAAAACGCCGCGCCGCTTCTTTGTCGCCGGTTTCCGGAAAAATGCCCGCTTGGGGAATGACGGGCAGTCGTCCTTTCAGGCTGACATGGCGGAAAAAGGAACGGAGGGCGGCGGTAATTTCATGGTGGATAGCAGCCGAATCGGCAAAACGCGCTTCGCGTTTTGCCGGATGTATATTAAAATCAGCGTTTGCCGGATCAACCTCAAGAAAAATTGCCCCGATCGGGTGCACGCCGTTCGGAAAACTCCCCTGAGAGCCGTATTCAAGGGCCTGTTGCAACGCAAAATCGTTTATACGCCTGCCGTTCGCGAATATATACTGCCTGCGTCGGTCATTTCTATACAGTTCCGGCCCTCCAATCACGATTTTGACTGAAAATCCTTTGCCGGAAGCCGCGATTTCGTGCAAAAAACGTCCGTCAATGGCACTGCCAGAGCCTGCGGCGCAGCCGTTCACCGCGGCGGCAAAACGTTCTTTTAGCGGAGCTTTCGCGTTGACGGCGGGCAGGAACAGCCGCAGTTTGCCATCCTGCAAAAAACGGAACGCTATTCCGGGGAAAGGCATTGCCTTGTCGATGAAGGTTTGCAGACACAAGGCGGCCTCACTGCCTTCGCGTTTCAGGAAGCGTTTGCGGGCGGGCACCGTGTCGAAAAGGCCGCTTGCGCGGACGCTGGAACCGCGTGTCCGCATGGCCGGCTCTGTCGGGTAAACGCCGTCCGTATCGCCGCCGCCAGGCCCCGCACACAGCCGCCACGCCTCCCGCCCGTCCGCGCTGGTTACTATTTCAAGGCGCGAGACAGCCGCCGCCGCCGCCAGAGCCTCGCCGCGAAAGCCCAGCGTAGAAAGCCGCCCAAGATCGGCAAGGCTTCGTATCTTGCTTGTCGCGTGGGTAAGGCAGCAAACGGCAAGATCGTCGCGGCTCATCCCGACGCCGTCGTCAACGACCTCGGTACGGCCCGCTCCGCCCCGTTCAACGGACACGTCTATGTTAGCGCCGCCCGCGTCGATCGCGTTATCCATAAACTCCCGCACAAGGGACGCCGGCCTGTCAATTACTTCTCCTGCCGCTATCTTTCGGGCTTCTTCCGGCGCTAAAACATGAATATTCCCCATAGTTTATGAGGCGCCTCGTTCCAGCGGCATGAACGCGACAGGCTCTTCGTCGAATTCCAGCAGACCCGCCACGCTCAGGCGGACGCGGCGCAACGAAAAGCCTTCCCCGGACGAGCGGTCTACACGGTACACGTCGCGTATTCCCTGCCCGCCGTCCGCTCCAGCATTGGAGCGGACGGGCACGAGCCTGCCGTCAGCCGTTTCGTCCGGCAGCAATTCCAAATACTCCCCGCCGTCCAGCATGAAAAAGGCATAACGTCCGGTTCGCGTCCGCTCCGAACGGTTGATAATGTACTTGCCGTCCGGCAAGAACGCGACCGTTCCCAGAGAACTGCTGTACTCCCCGTCAATAAACGGGTTTACGGACGGAGTTTCACCGGTTTTCTTAGCGGACGAGACCTTGCGGTATGTGCCGTCCCACAGAGCGTTAAGCCCGATCTTCATGCGGACATCTTCGAATATTTTCACGCGTACGCTGTCAACGGATTCCAGTTCAATATCCATCACGCGGCGAAGCGTCCCTACGGAAATATTTTGGCTGGAAATATACAGGCCGTATCTTGTCGATGTCGACGAGAGCCATTTGTATACCTGCTGCGTGTTGTTGTCGTAAAAAATTAACTCCCGTCCCGACGTGTCAAAATATATGTACTGGCGGCTGTTTTCCGGCGTATCCGTCGCGGCGCGATACCATAGTCCAGACACGAACTGTTCGAATTCAGCGGCGGTCGCGTTCAGCAGCCTATTAAGCCGCGCCGCTTCGACCTGCGCTCCGGGTATGCGATTAACGCCGTTACGAATATACCGTCCAAACTCCCGGCTATATGAATATGTTATCTCTATCTGATCAAATTCGTTGGATGAGTCCGTGTCGCGTCCCCGCCCTTTAATATCGAAACTGGCGCCGTTTGTAAGCCCAAGCTGATACGCCTGCGTGCGTTCAATTTCAACAATTGATATTGTTCCGTCAATTTTTATATCCGCTATTCTGTTAATATCAATTTCGTTATTCGGCGATTTTACAATTTTGAATATTGTCATCGTATGCTCGCCCTCGCCGTTCATGCCTGTCAGTATCACGCAGACGCTACGGTCGCCCGTCAAATCCTTTGTAAAAAGCGATATGGTGCCGGGTCGCGTTACCTGCGTCGGAGCGCTCCAAATACGGTTGTACTGCTTTGTATTTTCCTCGTAATCAATATATGTAAGATATATGGGATTGTTTTCGATTAACATATTACGGTAAGCTATTATCGTTTCTTCGCTGCCGTCACTGTCAAAATCCTCAGACAGCGCGGCTGCCGCAATTTCGCCGCTCCCCAGATTCACTAGACTCCGCTCGGCTTCCATGGCGGCGACAATCTCGGCGGCGCTCGCTGAATCGTCAAAATCATTGTTTTGAGAAACCTGATTGATGTAACGCGTCTGCCGGAAATCATTTTTTTTAGGCTGAAATAAGTCCCGCGGCAGAACCAGCAAAACAGAAATCAACGCGGCGGCAATTAAAAACGCAAAAATCGTTAGATATTTTGGGAAATTTTTCATTAACAAAATTGTTGGTTTTTTAATGACGCATGTCAAGCCGCCGAACGGCGTTTCTGGCATTTCCGCCATAGCCCCGTGCCGCCGATTTTTGTATATTGGCATTATGAAAGCGATTTTGCGCCGGCATACGCGGCAATGGGGCGCGCGTATAGCGCTTGTCGTCTGCGCCATCCTCTTTATTGCCGCCGGGGTCGCGCGCGGGGACGCCGCCGCCCTGTGGCGAAAAGCCGTCTTCGTCTGCATGGAGTGCGCCGGAATTGCTTAAGCGGCGCGCCATTCAAACGCTGTCCCTGTTGCTCTACAATGCGGATTTTGGCAACTTCAAAACGGGAACCGTGTCAAAAAGCACGTTAAAAACCGCCTGCGTGCCCGGGCTGAACTGTTATTCTTGCCCCGGCGCGGTCGCTTCATGCCCGCTGGGAGCGCTACAAAGCGCGCTTGCCGAGGGCCGCCTGCCGTTCCTAGCCACGGGGGTCATCCTGCTGTTTGGCGTTACGCTTGGAAGGACCGTATGCGGTTTTCTCTGCCCGTTCGGTCTTTTGCAGGAGCTTTTGTACAAAATTCCGTCATACAAACTGCCGAAAAGCGCAGTTACCCGCCGACTGACCCTGCTCAAATACCTCTTCCTCGCAGTCTTGGTAATAGCCTTGCCGTTAGCGGCGTTCATTGTTCAAGGCTGGGGCGCGCCGTTCTTCTGCGAGTTTGTCTGTCCGGCAGGAACGCTCGAGGCGGCACTGCCGTTAACGCTGGCGGACGCCCGTCTCCGCGCCGCGGCGGGCGGACTGTTCCTCTGGAAGCTGGGCGCGCTCGTCGCTATCGCGACGCTGTCCGTTTTCTGCTTTCGCGCGTTCTGCCGTTTCGTTTGCCCGCTAGGAGCGCTGTACGGCCTTGTAAACCGGTACGCACTGTTCGGCTTCCGGTTTGACGCGGCGGCCTGCAACAATTGCGGAGCCTGCGTAAAAAACTGTAAGATGGATACCCTGACTGTAAACGACCGCGAATGCGTCCGCTGTGGCGAATGCGTTCGCGTATGCCCGTCAAAGGCGATAGCGGTTACGTTTTCCGGCGTTTCAGCAAAAACCAACGAAAAACAAGCGGCGTCGGAGCCGCTCAAACCAGAAGGAGAATTAGAATGAAGATATTCCGAAAAATTATCATGTTTGGCCTAGCCGCCGCGCTTATTGCCGGAGTGCCGGCAAACGGTTTTGCCGACGCTCCGGCTGTCGGCAAAACCGCCCCCGACTTCGCTTTCGCCATAGAAGGCGCCGCAAGGCAAAAACTGTCTGATTATCGCGGAAAGCCCGTGGCCCTGCATTTCTGGGCAGGATGGTGCGGCCCCTGCGTCCGCGAACTTCCGCTAATCGCGGAACTCGCGGCGTCAAAATCCGGCGTCCTTACCGTTATAGCTGTAAACTGCGCTGAACCGGCAAGCGTCGCCTCTTCATTTCTTGCAAAGCGGAAACTGCGCATGAATCTGGCGCTCGACCCGGACGGCGCGATTTCGAGGCTGTACAATATAAACGCCATCCCGCAGACCTTCCTGATAGACTCAAACGGCGTAATCCGCTCGATACAGATCGGCGCCTACACAAAGAAAACGCTCGACGCCGACATTTCAGCGCTGCTTTCAAACTAACCGGACAAACAAACGGCAGAATTGGGTTTGTGCAATAACCCGGCGGGTTATTGCACAAACCCTGGCTAAGTCGCGCCC
>JAIRSQ010000083.1 GCA_031255395.1 Spirochaetaceae bacterium
GACTTCTTTAAGCGCAGCGACAGAGCAGTGCCAAACGCTAACGGAAGTCCGTGTCCCAAAGACCCTGTTGTCCATTCAACGCCCGGAACCTGCGATGTTGCAAGCCCGCCAAAAATTGAACCCGGCTTGCAATATGTGTGCAGCGCTTCCCTCTCGAAAAAACCAGCTTCGCACAGAGCGTTATACAGCGCGACAGCGGCGTGTCCCTTGCTCAAAATGAAGCGGTCGCGCTCTTCCGCCTGCGGATTGGACGAGTCGTAGCGCAGTACGCCGCCAAAATACAGGGCGGTGATAATGTCTATGCACGACAAAGACGAGGCAACGTGCGTAGCCTCTATCCGCGCGGCTGTTCTGATAAACTTTTTGCGAATTTCAATCGCCTTCTCGTCAATATTCATTCGCGCCCGTCCTTAGAACGAAAGCCTAAAACGGACGCTGACAGAAAACGCGGGTCTGTGGAAATAGTGGGGTTAGCGTTTAGAGGCGAAAAGTTTGATAGGGGGGGGGGGGGGATAAATTTTAGCGCAAGTTTACAAAACGCGCCGCTTAAGGCGGCGTTGACGCCGCTATTATAATACAGTTGCATTTTTACTCCCGGCTTTTATTCAAAAGCCTAGCGTTATTTTCTATAGTGGCGTGTTTTTTGTCAACAGCGCTGTTGCGCCAACATTTTAAGCCGGACGATACGGCTCATTTTTTTACTGTTAAACATAACGCCTTAGCGACATCAAGTAAGCCTTCTTGTCGGAGGAGCGCATCAAAGCCTCGCCTATGAGCGCAGCGTCTACGCCGCAATCGTTAAGTGCCCTGACGTCGTCCGCGTTTTTTATACCGCTTTCAGCGACAAAAAGCACGTTTGCGGGAACGCGGGAACGCAGCCGCAAACTGAGGCCCAAATTAACTTCAAATGTCGCAAGGTCCCGGTTATTTACACCCACTATGCTTGCGCCGCACTGAAGCGCCGCGTCGACCTCCCGCTCGTCATGCGCCTCAACAAGAGCGGACATTCCCAGCTCATTTGCAATTTTGATAAAGACCGCCAGCGTTTTTTTATCCAAAAGTGCGCAAATTAGCAACACAGCGGACGCTCCAAGCAATTTTGCCTCGTAAATTTGGTAGGCATCCACAGTAAAATCTTTTCGAAGAACGGGAATCGACAATATTTTCGCCGTTTCACGAAGATAATCATCGCTTCCCATAAAAAAATCCGGCTCGGTGAGTACCGAAACAGCCGCCGCTTCGGCTTCCTCGTATTCTTTCGCTATATCAACGTATGGAAAGTCACGGGCTATTATTCCCTTTGACGGCGAAGCCCGCTTCAATTCGCAAATGAACGAGATACCGGGAGCAGAAATCGCTCTTTCAAAACTGCCCGTCTCCGCGCTCGCGAACAAAGCGGAAGGACTGCCGCAGAGAGCGTAAGCGTCAGCCTCAATTTTGTCTTCACAGCAAATCACCTTTTGCCTCTCGACACGTCTTCGTGTCACGGCGGCAATCTCGTCCAATATCACATCAACCTTCTTCCATGTTATCAATATTGGAGAGGGCGATGAATTTTTCAAGCTGTCTTAACGCCTTGCCGCTGTCTATGGTTTCTTCCGCTATCTTGACCCCTTCCCGAATACTCGAAGCCCGCTTAGCTATATATATTGCGGCAGCGGAGTTCAACACGACCGCGTCCCGCTTGGGGCTTTTCTCGCCGCGCAGTATAGCCCGCGTGATTTCGGCATTTTTTTCGGGGTCGCCTCCTATAAGGTCGTCTTTTTTACATCTCTTAAAGCCAAAATGCTCCGGCTCTATGACATAAGAACCGAAATAGCCGTTCCTAACCTCGCACACGCTGGTGGGCGCGCTCATAGATATTTCGTCAAAGCCGTCATGCCCGAACACGACTAACGCGTCCTTTACGCCTAATTTCGCCAGAACCCGCGCCATCGGCTCGATTAAACCAAGTTCGTAAACGCCCAAAAGTTGCATACTCGCGCCGGCGGGATTGGCAAGCGGCCCCAAGATGTTAAAAATCGTCCGAATTCCAAGTTCCTTGCGGACAGGAGCGACATATTTCATCGATAAATGGTAATTTTGGGCAAAAAGAAAGCATAAACCTATCGTCTTTAGCAGATTAAGGCTGATATTTGGCGGAACCGCAATGTTTACTCCAAGCGCTTCAAACACATCGGCCGCGCCCGACTTGCTCGAAGCGGCCCGGTTGCCATGCTTTGCCACAGGAACACCGGCAGCCGATACAACAATGGCCGTCGTAGAAGAAATATTGAACGAATCGGAATGATCGCCGCCCGTCCCGACAATCTCCAGCACGTCAAACGGCAGTTTTTCCGCCGCGTCATGCAGGATACGGACGCAGTGCTTCCTCATACCCGCCGCTGCCGCGGTAATCTCATCGATTGTCTCACCTTTCATGGACATAGCGGTAAGAAAAGCGGACATCTGTATGCCCGACGCCTTGCCCCCCATGATCTCGTCCATGACGGCATAACACATATCATAGGTCAGATTTTCCCGCTTAACCGCTCTGATTATCGCGTCATAAATCACCATAACATCCTCCATTTAGTTATACAGCAATGTATCTTTGCATAGAAACGCTGATTCGTCAAGAGCGCGGACAGCGGTTGCCAAAATCTTGTATCAAGCGAGCCTGTTTCAAAATTGATTGACTGTACACTAACGCGCACGGTTTTGGAACAGGCTCAAGTTCTATTTTGATTCCGCCGATAATAATTTTATGTTTTTTTTCCAAGGCATTGATGAAGGACAAACTTAATGAAAAAATGTCTGCTTGCGACGCTTCTTGGAATTATATTGCTTGCGTCTTGTAAATCAAAGCCAAATACTATAAGTCCTGAATCTCTCCCGCGCCTTGCCGTGTTGCCGTTTATAAGCGGAGACGCTATCGAAGACGATCTGGAGGAAACATTCGCGTGGCAGCTCGCAAATGTCCCCGAAATTCAGAAATTTTATCTTATCGTTCCGATAACTCCGCAAATCAGAAAAAACATAAAACAGGAACAGACATACAATTCAGCGTTTGAAGCCGGCACCGAGGTGTACGCCGATTTCGTCATGGTAACCTTTGTTAGATCTATCGGCAATCAGTGGTTTTTTTATATCATGATAATGAACGTTAAAACGAAGGAACTTATCACGGGAGATTGCAGAAAATTCGATTACCTTGACGAGATATCGCAGTGTCTTGCCTCGATGGTCACAAAAATGATGAATGTCGTCAGCCATAAAAAGCAAAATATGCCAAAACTCGCCGTTGATGTTTTTAAACTGCCACCGATAAATAACCTAAAACCGGACACGGCCACCGCACTGACTCAGATTCTGGCAAGCGAGATGGCAAATAACAGTATGTTCAGCATTTTTCCGCGCACGGACAACATCGACATGGCGAGCATGGCTTACGAGAAGGAGCAAACATCTTCAAAAGACGCAGTTGTTGACACTTCATATTTAACTGCCGCCGAATATGTGTTAAGCTGCAAAATATCGTCCCTGACATCGCCGCCCGCGCCGCCGTTCGATATGCTTGGAGAAATATTGCTCATCGATAACAACCAGCTCATAGCGGGCAGCCATATTTCATTTGACGCCATCGAAGACGCGCCGGAATACATGGCAAAACTGGCCAAAGCGTTAAGCGGTTCCAGGCGATAATAACGCTCAAACCTGCCGTTCAAGACCCTTAACCAGTGCTGCCGCGCTCTCTCGTGCCAGCCGGTCAGTATCCATGATCGCCTGCAAGTCACTCGCTTCTCCGCCCCATTCCTTATTCAGTACTCTGCCGCATAACACGCTTATATCGGTGAACCCGATTTTCCCGCCAAGAAAAGCGTCCACGGCATATTCATTAGCGGCATTGTAGGCGATCGTGTACCGCTCGCCGGCACGAAGCGCGTGGTAAGCCATGCCAAGCATCGGGAACCGCTCAAAGTCCGGTTTTTCAAAAGTCAGATTAAGCCCTTCAAAATCCAGCACTCCCCACGCGGACCGCGCCATATCGGGATAGTGTAGGGCCTCGTGTATTGGCAACCGCATATCCGGCCAAGAAAGCTGGGCGTAAACCGCTCCGTCCGCCATGCGTACCATAGAATGAACTATGCTCTGCGGATGAACGACAACCTTTATTCTGTCCGCCTCGACAGAAAAAAGCCGTGCCGCCTCGATAACTTCAAGCCCTTTATTCGCCAGGCTGGCGGAATCTATCGTGATTTTCGCGCCCATATTCCACGTCGGGTGCGCGAGCGCGTCTTCCGGACGCGCTTTCTTAAGCCTGTCCGCATTCCACATACGAAACGGACCGCCTGACGCCGTAAGCAAAATTTCTTTTAACGCGTTTTTATCCCGAAAACGAAGCAGGTTAAACACTGCCGAATGTTCAGAATCCACCGGGATCACAGGCAGCGACCGTATGGCAGCGGTTTCCAGCACAAGGCGACCAGCCATAACCATGCTTTCCTTGTTCGCCAACGCCAGCGCGCTTCCCGCCTCAAGAGCCGCAAGAGACGGTCTTAAACCTGCCGCGCCGGAAATCCCGTTTAATGTCAGTTCTGCCCCCGCATCGTCAATCGCCGCAAGCAGGCCGTTATACCCGCTGTACACACGCCTCCTGTCAACGCCGAAAAATTCAAGCCTGTCCGTGCCCAACTGTCCCGAAAACGCTATCTTGGCACTGGAAAATTCAGTAGCAAGCTCAAAAAGCGCGTCCGCATTGCTGTTCGCCGAAAATAATACAGGTTCAAAATGTTCTTTATCCGCCCGAATAACATCCAGCGCGCTTCTCCCTATAGAACCAGTGGCTCCAAGCACGGCAATCCGCTTCTTCATAGTCTAATGATGTCTCATAAAGAACACATCGTCAACATCTATCCAAAGTTAAGCCATTATGATAGAATGGTGTATATTTTTTTCCTAGGAGGTTACTATGAATGTAGAAATCAAAGCCATTCACTTTTCGCTTACAGACGATGAAAAAGCGTACATCGACAAAAAAATCACACGTATCCACAACGCGGAAAACCTGATCATTGATCTGTTAATAACCGTGACTAAGGACAGCAATACCTTTGTCGCTGACGTTACCGTAAATTTCAAATGGGGCGTATCCGCGCACATCAAAGAACAAGACTTCGACTTTTCCTCATCCATTGACAGAATGATAGACAGGCTGGACATAAAAATAACCAAAGAAAAAGAAAAGCATCAAAATAAACATTGACCGTTTCCGCCCCGCGTTTCATAAGAAACACGGGGCGGAAACATTAAACCTGTATCATCGGAATTTATTTACATATCTGACGAATCGGATTCATTTTCCAGCATATTCATTCGCGTTTCTAAATTCATCAAAATACTTTGCAGTCTTTCATCTTTTATTTTACCGTACATTTTCTTATTCACATTATTTTCTATTCGCCGCTTAATCGTTTTTATTTCCTCTTTTTCGTATTCACGATTCATTTCACTATCATCGTTTACAAAATGAACCTCCCCGCCCTGAAGGGCGGGGTATCGTGTAAGCGTTGCATCGTTTACGAGGTTCGTTCTGTAAGGAAATTATTTAACTGTGGGGTCTAATACCATTTTTTGTTGGCGTT
>JAIRSQ010000130.1 GCA_031255395.1 Spirochaetaceae bacterium
GCGTAAAACCGCCTTGACGTGTTCCGGCGTTGAAACTATCCTTCCAGTTGTGGTTGAACGTAATCCTAACATGGCCCGTCTGCGGGCAGGGTATCTGTTTCCTGAGATAGCGCGGTTGCGGCGCGAGTTTGCAGCAAAGCATCCGGACGCAAAAATTATCAGCATGGGGGTCGGTAACACGACAGAGCCCATAATGCCGCACATCCTGGACGGACTTGTCGAGGGGGCGCAGCGGCTCGGACTGGCGGAAACATATTCAGGCTATGCCGATGAGGGGTTGCCTGAGTTACGTGAGGCAGTTTCTCAAGCGTACTACAACGGCACGTTCGGGATCGACGAGATTTTTATCAGCGACGGCTCGAAGTGCGACATAGGCCGCTTGCAAACAATGTTCGGTTCTGGTGCCAGAGTCGCCGTGCAGGACCCGTCCTATCCGGTATATGTTGACGGTTCAGTTATCGCGGGGGCAGCCGGACGTGAGGGCGCACTCGCTGACTGTGGCGATTGCACCGTGCCAAAGGGACAGTACAGCGGGATACAATATCTGCCCTGTACGCCGGAAAACGGCTATTTCCCCGACCTGTCGATAATCAAAAACGGCAGCCTGATATATTTCTGTTCTCCGAACAATCCGACCGGCGTTGCCGCGTCAAAGTCTCAGCTTGCGCTCCTTGTCGATGCGGCCATAAGGACAGGTTCGATCATAGTATACGACGCGGCCTATTCGGACTATATAAGGGACCCCGCGCTGCCAAGGACCGTCTACGAGATCCCTGAGGCTAGTAAATGCGCCATCGAAGTAAATTCATTTTCAAAATCGGCGGGATTTACCGGTGTCCGGCTCGGCTGGTGCGTCGTCCCCAATGAACTGCGCTTTGACAGCGGTGAAAGCGTGAACGCTGACTGGGCGCGGTTGACCGCAACCGTATTCAACGGCGCGTCCAACATTGCCCAGTACGGCGGCCTTGCAGCGCTGGACGGTGAGGGGCAAAACGAGGTAAGAGCGCTGACGGACTTTTACCTGCAAAATGCCCGCCTGATACGTGGCGCGTTAAAATCCATGAAAGTTGACTGCATAGGCGGCGATAACTCCCCCTATATCTGGGCACGGTTTCCCGGATGCAGCAGTTGGGACGTGTTCGCAGAGTTTCTCGAAAAGTACCATGTCGTAACAACGCCCGGCTCCGGCTTTGGCCCTGCCGGAGAATCGTTTATACGGTTTTCAGCCTTCGGACACCGTTCCGACATAGAGGAAGCATGCGCCCGTCTCGAAAAACGGTAAGGATAAGGCGGGCGATCCCGATTTAGAAATCTTGCGGCCCGCCGAATCCTGCCTGAGCGCGGCTAACAGTACGCCTTTGCCAGCAACGCGTTGCTTATCTCGTCCGTGCGCTTGAATATGCCGTACAAAAACGGTTTTAGGATGTATTTTACTGTGCGCGGTTTTATCGTCATCCCTTTTGCTTCCAGGCCGCGCTTTATCTGATCGAATTCCCGCGTCAAAACGGGAATAAACGCTACGCAGATGCAGACCATAAGGCCGGCGTCCCGCGGCTCGACGCGGAAAATTTTTAGCGGGCGGCAAAACGTTTCTATCGCGTTCGCAAGCTGCATTGAGTTGACTGCATGCCTGAAACTCTGCGTCATATTGCAGACAATAGCGAGTCTTGCGACTACAAGAACGCCTTCCTGCCACGGGCCGATGATTAAATTTATCAAACCGGCCAGAATGATGAACGGCGCTACGCCGCGCAAATATATGAGCGCGCTTTTTGGCGGGAGGCGCGCAAACGCCATTACGCACAAATTGAATAACGCAAGCGCGCCTATCGCCCAAAAACTGGAAACAAAAAATACGCCTACGGCATAGGCCGCAAGCAAAAAAACTTTTATCAGATTCTTCATATTTTTCTTTTTACTCCTAACGTTTGCCTCTAGCGCGCCGCCTTATAATGGCCGTTCGCGGCGGGAAGATTTATAAGGCTGTTTACAAGGTCGTCCACCGTCCGCGCCGAAGTGTCAATGTTGACATTGCGATCTTTGAGACGCACGATAATATCCATTATCAGCGGCATCTCCAGCGAAAAACTTTTAAGCGCTTCAACGTTTTCCAGCAGTTCGCCGCGTTTGAACTCGTGCCTGATACGCCCCGAATCGAGTATTAGAATGCGATCTGCGGACAAAACCTCGTCAATCACGTTGGTAACGTAAACTATCGTAAAACCTTTTTTATGCAGGTCAACGATTATGCCGTGAATGTCTTTTTTGCCTTTCGGATCGAGCATCGCGGTCGGCTCGTCAAAGACGATGCACCGGCACTGCATGGCGAGCACGCCGGCTATGGCGGCGCGCTGCTTTTGCCCCATCGACAGCTCAAACGAATTGGTAAAATGTTCGATGTTCATCGTCTTCATAACCTCTCCGATACGCCGGTCTATCTCGTCCTGTTCCAAACCAAGATTTCTCAGCGCGAACGCCATGTCGTCATGCACCTTTTCGAACACAATTTGGTTTTCGGGATTCTGAAACACGATACCTGCCGTCTTTCGCAGTTCAATAAACCTTGATTTGTCGCGGGTGTCTATGCCGTTCACCGCGCAACTTCCGCGTGCCGGTTTTTCTATTCCGGCTATTATCCGCGCAAGCGTGGATTTTCCGGAGCCATTATGCCCGACAATCGCGGCAAACTCTCCCTTTTCTATATGCAAATCTATGCCGGAAAGCGCGCTTTTTCCTGAAGGGTACGCAAAATGCAGATCGGATACAGTTATCATGGCCCTTATTCCGTCAATCCGGCTTTGCCTGACAGTCATTCTCGGAAACGGCGGCGGCCTTAAAGAAGCGTTTTACAATCGGTTCCAAAAACTGTTTTAACATAAATACCGTGCCGATCTCTATCGGCAGCAGAATCGCGGCGGATATTACCCGCGTTGAAGCGAACGCTACAAACGCCCTTTTATACATTATGACCAACCAAAGGCTAGTTAGTCCGATGTGTATGAAAAGCAGAACCGTAAACGTGCTGAGTATCAGGCGGATTAAAAACTGCCTGTTGTTTTTGGCGTTGTAAAGAAAAAGTCCGTGTATCAGGCCCGTAAGAGCGGCGCTTAGCGTAAAGCCCGGAAAGAAGGAGCCTTTTGGCAGGAACAGCGCCCCTATCACGTCGCCCAGTGCCGCGACGCCGGCACTCCACGCCGGCCCCAGCAGAATGGCGGTAAGCGTTATCGGCACATACGCGAAACTCACGCGTAAAAACTGCGTCTGTATCGAAACAAGACGCTCCAACACTATCAGAATGGCAAGCAAAAGGCTTGCAAGAACCAGTTTGTTCACTTTGGACACAATAAAACCTCCATTAACGACTCCCGCCGCTGATTTTAGCGTTAGAAATCTTTCTACCCGCGCGTCAGGAAATCGCTTTTAACGAACATCGCAATCGCCCTGTTCGCGCGACTACACCGTGCCGCGCGATCTGGCTAAAATTCATCAAAACCAATAAAACCAATGGGATTTTAAGGCAAACAGAACGTTACCTGTATTGAAATGCCGGTATTTTTGGCATCATAGGTTCCTCCTTGGGTCGGTCCGCCTGCGCGGAAATTTCAACAAGGCACCCCCCGGAAATGTGGTCCCGAAAGCATGATGCCTAGGTTAGTCTGTCCGTTTACACGAACAGTAACTGTTAAAACTATATTAACCTGTCACGCGACAAAACGCAAGTTTTTTCGATCGGGAAACAAAGACGCGGGACGGGCTTTAAACCGGCGGGCGGGTATCGCAGCCACGAAAAAACCTGTATGCTGTAACGATGAAGACAGCTTTGACCGGCATAAAACCGACCGGAAACCTGCACATCGGGAACTATTTTGGAGCGATTAAACCGGCGCTGGAGCTTGCGGAGAAGTACGACGCCCGCTATTTTATCGCGGACTATCACGCGCTGAACGTCGTAAAAAACGCCGCCGAACTGCGGGGCACGATACGCGGGATAGCGGCGGGCTGGCTTGCGGCCGGACTGGACCCGGAAAAGGTCATATTTTACCGTCAGAGCGCCGTACCGGAAACGTTTGAACTTGCCACAATGCTGGCGGCCTTCACGCCAAAGGGACTTATGAACCGCGCCCACGCGTACAAGGCCGCCGTCCAGCAAAACGCCGAAAAAGGCGCGGACAGCGACGCGGGGGTCAACATGGGACTTTTTACATACCCCGTGCTGATGGCGGCTGATATCCTGCTGTTCGACGCCGATATTGTGCCGGTAGGCCGCGATCAGGTGCAGCATATCGAGATGGCGCAGGATATTGCCGGAGCGGTCAATTTCAATTACAAGAAGGATCTGCTAAGGATTCCGGAACCCGGCGTGCTGGAAAACGCCGCAGTCGTGCCGGGGCTGGACGGTCGCAAGATGAGTAAAAGCTACGGGAACACTATACCGCTCTTTTCGAGCGTGACGGAACTACGCAAGACTATCATGCGGATAGTAACCAATTCGCAGGAGGTGAGCGAACCGAAAGACCCGGACAGTTCCCAAATTTTTGCCCTGTACAAGTATTTCGCGACCGAAGACGAGCAGGCCGCGCTCGCCGCCCGCTACCGGGCGGGCGGGATGGGCTGGGGCGAGGCCAAGGAGGAACTGTTCCGGGTCGTGAACCGCGAACTTCAGCCGATTAGGGAACGCTACGACGCGTTGATAGCCGAGCCCCTCAAACTGGAGCGGATTTTAAAGAACGGAGCGGAAAAGGCTCGCGCGGTCGCAGCGCGCACAATCGGGAGACTGCGCAAGGCTGCCGGCATCGACTGAAAGATACCGCTCCTAACGTCGCGACAGTTCGATGTTTTCCATGTGTCCTTGCTATGGCTTGCGGTTTGAGGTGACTGTTTCCTACGTCCGCTCTAACCAAGACGGTTGATTATTTGAACGGCGGCAACGGCGGCAACGCATGCCGTCTCGACGCGCAGGGCGCGGCGACCCAAAGACAGACGCTTGAAGCCTGCGGCTTCAAGCTGTAGCCGCTCCCAGTCCGACCAGCCGCGCTCCGGGCCTATAGCAAGCGCGACATGCCCCTCTCCCCGGCTCTCGGCACTCAAATCTCCCTGCGGATCTACATTGTCGCAAGCTATGAGCCTTGGCCGCGCTCCGTCCGTCCAAGGGGCTTGTTCAAGCCACGCTCCAAGCGACCGGAATACGGCAAGGCGGGGCAGCGTTGTATCCCGCGCCTGAACCGCCCCATCGACCAGCGCGGCGCGCGCTCCCCCGTCTTCAAGCAGCGTCGTGTTAAGATAATTCTTGTCGCCCAGGTCGCAGCCGGCCAGGGTTATCTCGCAGACTCCCCTGCTGGAAAGGTCGCGCAACAGGCGGCGCGTCTGAATAGGGCGCGGAAATCCGGCCGTTACGGTTACAGGCAGGCGGGCCGGCGGACTTTCTGTCAAAAAAAGCGAAAAAAACAACTCGCCGCCGCCGCCGATCCGCTCTATTCGCCCCTTTCCGCGCCTCCCCCACAAAACGCCCGCGTCAAATTCGTCCCCGGCAGCTTTTCGCAACGTCTTTGTCAAATGCGCGGCGCGGGGATCGCCCTTTAGCAACGGTTTGCCAAGTTCGTTTTCTTCAAACAGTATCAAATTCACGGCAAATAAACCGCCCGTAGCGGGCGGAGAGAGGCGGACGTTTCATCGCCGCCTGGTCCCCGCTACCGTCCTTTTTGCAGGCAAACACTAGCCCGCCAGCGGGCTAGACGGATACCACCACGTCGCCCAGATCGGAAGCGTCATTTTTAATGCCGGCGCGGTACTTGGCAAGGGCTTCCTTCTCCCTATTCAATCCTGCAAACGAATAGACCGTCTGGCCGTTGCCGTTTACGGCGACTTCGGGAAGCGAATACTGTCCCGCGTCCATTATTACGCGCTCCCGCGCCGCGTCCGCGTTTTTGGGCCGGCACTCGGCAAGATCGGCCTTTATGCCGTCCGGCGTTACAGAGAGCGGGTTGTCCCAGATATACGCGAGCGCGATTTTACGCAGGTTGTCCGTTTTTATTTTTTCGTTGCCGCCCTTCAGCAGGAAGTAGCGCGCCAGCGGGATGAGCCAGAAAAACAGCGAGAACAGGACGGGCGTAATTCCCAGTCCCGCAATGATGACCGGAAGCGGATTGCCCATCATATTGTTCATAAGGATGTAGGTAACGCCGTACAGGTACGAAGCGGCGTCAAAATGCCGCTGGGTAAGGATATGTCCGCTAGTCAGCGCGTTTATCAAAAAGTATGAGCCGAAAATCAGATTGACGGAGTTGATGACGCTAAACCAGATATTCATTTTTGTTTCATTTGACGAGAATTTTCTTGTCTGCTTGAGCGGAGCGGAAAATCCGCCGAAGGTACGGTCGCTCCTGTCGGCCCGCAGCAATAGCGCGTCGAAACGGTAGACCACCGTGCCGTCATCCGTCGGTTCAGGCATCCCGCCGTACTCCGAGCAATATGCGCATATAAGGCTGCCGGCCTCGTCCGTGCCGGTTCCGGTCAAAACCATGAACTCCGGCAGTGAAATCACGCCCTTGTTTGCCTGAATGTACGATATTACCGCCTGCTTTTCCCGCGTTTCTATCGAGGCGTTAGGATCGCCGTCTCCGAACACAAAGGAAAACACGGCCTTGTACAGAGGCTTGCCCCTTGGCCGCCGTTGCCGCGCGTTGTCGTAATACCGTCCGTTAAATGTCTTTGCCAGTTCTGAATAGAACCATATCCTGATTATAAAGTCGAATATTCCGGACGCGAAAAAAAGGCCGCCTCCGGAATTGCCGCGCCTGTTATTGCCGCTCTGCGAACTCGATGAGGCTACGGACAGCGCGAGCGCGGCGAGGGCTATCAGCATGAAAAGAGCGAAGTAACCCACAAGCATCACCATTATCCAGACTTTGAACAGCCATACGCCCGCTATCCTGAGCGCCGAAGCTATCTTGCCAAACGCCCTGCCCGCGACCGCCTTGAAGCCCCGGTACCTGCTGGCAAATCCCGCCGGGAATGAATAGAGTATCTCGCCCGATTCGGTTACGGATAAACGCGCCGAATACTCGTCCGCCACATCGTTGACGTATTCTTTCACGGTTTCGAGCGGCAATGCCGTTCTTGCCACGACATCCGCGACCGTAAGCCCGCCGCCCTGCCGCCTAGAGACGTGCCTGAACGTGTCGGTTATTGCCCTGTACGCCGCACGGTCATTTATTTTACGCGGTTTTCGTTGTTCCATAAGCCAAATGATAGCGAGCTGCGGCTCTTGCGGCTACCTCCGCGCCAGCCAGCCGCAAATAGCCGCGGCAAGCGCCCGGTCTCGAAACGGCGATAACGAGCGGCGAGTTCATAGGCGCGATATGCGCTTGAATTTATTGAAACGGAACCGGACGCGGTCGATTTTTTTGTCTTCGTTAATGATTTTGAATATGTAGGCCGCAAATTCTTCGGGGGGCGGCGGGATTTTTTCGTCGCATATAAACGACGTTATTTTTAGACGCTCGGTGTTCGGGTATCCAAGAAGGCTCTCGGCGAGGCTTCTGAAAGAGCCGAAGACGGGGGCGGCTAGAAGTCCGCGCGGCGGGGTTTCCAGCAGGACGAAGGCGAGAACGCCGTCTTTTTGCTGAAAATGCCTTATAAGTTCGCGGGCCAGAAACATATAGGATTTTATGTGGCTGTTTACGAGCGCGTCTATTCCGGCGGGAGAAAAATCGCCTGATTCCTCCGCGTCCGGAGCGGAGCAGGCAATGATCGCGCCGCCTAGGGTGCCGATTCTGTTTTCAGCGGCCAGAACAAGGCTACGGGCCGAAACAGGGCTGCCCGGATTCCAGTCGAGCGACACGACAAGCCCGCCGGCCGCACCCGCCTGATTGACGCTACGACCGTCCCGACCTGGAATTACGGCCGCGGCGTTCTTTATGCCGCGCCCTGCCGCTTCGTTGGAAAGTGCGGCTATCAGGCCTCTGCCAGCCCCCGCAATCAGCATCGTATCGTACACGCCCGCATTATACGCCATCGAACCGCCGTTGTGAAGATTGCCGGCGACTGGCGAGGGCTCATTCGACGGACAGGCTGTAAACGGCTCTGCGCGAGTTGGACACGTTTGACTGCGAGACGCCGGACGCGGTTACAGCGGCAGCGTCCTGCACGATGATTTCGAGCGTTACCCGCCCTCTGCTAAGAAACACTTCGCATACCTCGACTGCGGGAGCGTTAGAATATATTTGAAAAACCGGCACGAGGCCGTTACTAAACATCATCAGCACGCCGTCCCGCGCGGAAAAGGCGTCGAAGGCGATGGCGCCTGTCTCGACTCCGTTCACCGAGCAGATGATTCGGGCGGGGGCGAGCGCGGTTCCGCTATCCGCTCCCGGATCAACAGCGTGAACGATGATCGCGTAACTGCCCTGCCGCACGGAACGCGCGCTGGCAAGGTCGAACATTCTGCCATCGCCGCCCTTCAGTCTGACTGAGCGTATGGACGGCGGCCTTGTGTCAGGCAGTCCGGGAATCACGAACGAGGGGTTTACCCAGCGGCGGTCATGCCTGTCAAAAATTGACAGGCGGAAGCCGCTCTCGCCGCTCCAGCCGGACGTTCCAGCCTCGGCTATCGTTTCGCCCGCGTTTACCTGGTTTCGCTCGCCGTTCAACAGTTTGCCGGCCCGGCTGTATATGCTGAGCAGTCCGTCGCCGTGGTCGATGACGGCTGTCACTCCAAGCGGGGACGTAAAACGCGACGCCGGAGCGGAAACTCCCCGCGTAAAAATGATCTCGCCCTTCTCAATCGCGCCTAACGCGTCCTTCGCGCTGAAGATGTCGCCAAGCATGGGATTCCCCATATAACTTTCGCCGAAATTGCTTATCAGCGTCGCGTCTTTTGACGGCCATTCAATGGCAAAAACGCCGCCGGACGCAACAAACAACGGGAACAGTATCCCGTAAAACAGCCGCTTCATTGTTTATAATTTAATATGATTTTTACATTGCGGCTACCGGCGCTAACGTTATGGTCGGAATTGCTACCTGTTTCCCATAAAAGGCAGTTTTCCAGAGAAAATCAAGGAGAAAATGCCCGAAAACCGCTGGGCGGTTTTTATGTTTTACGGCCTTTGTGGAAACTATTTAACTTTACGAAAACGAATCATCGCCTTAGGCTCGCGGGTTCGCGCCGCAAACGGGCACTCAGGCGCGGCTAAAACAGAACCGGCCGCCCCGCCGCAAAACCGTTTGCGGCGGGGCGGCCGGCCATAGCGGAAAGTCTGTCCGCGGGCGGCACGTTTTCCGCGCCGCCAGGCGTTTCCCTATTCGATTACGGCGACAATATCCGCCATTTTCACGATAAGATGCTCAACGCCGTCCACTTTTACCTGCGAACCGGCATACTTGTCGTACATCACTTTTTGGCCGGGCGAAACCGTGATCTTCTCTTTTTCCGTTCCGGGACCGACAGAAACTACGGTTCCGGTTTGAGTCTTTTCCTGGGCGGTATCTGGAATGATGATACCTCCAGCGCTTTTCGACTCCGCTTTTTCGACTTTGACCAAAACGCGGTCGGACAGGGGTTTAATAGCCATCGCTACCTCCATATTGTAAATAATTATTTTTCTGCCGGTACAAACGCCTGAGGGCTTTCCCGGCCCCGGCCGCCGCGTAGCCTACGCTTTGCGGCGGCCGTTCCAAGCGGCACCTCAAAACTGCCGTTTTGAAACATCCGCTTATAGTTGCAATCTAACGCATAATTTTGATAGTGTCAATCATGCGGCTTGAAAAAGCGGGGACGCTTGGTTTTTGCGCCGGGGTCAGGCGCACGGTTGATCTTGCGCGTAAGGCGGCGCGGGTTTGCGAAGGCGGGCGGCGCGGCGCTCTTTTTACGCTGGGACCTCTGATACACAACGGGCGCGTCTTGCGGGAACTGGAGGAACTCGGTTTCTCAGTGTTGGACGAAGACGATCCGCGCGAAGACCTTGACAGCGCCGTTGTCGTGATTCGGGCGCACGGCGCGGGACCCGACGTTAAGTCCGAACTGAGGCGGCGCGGCGCGAAAGTAATCGACGCGACCTGTCCCAAGGTGCGCGAGAGCCAGCTCAAGGCCCGTAGTCTGCACGAGGAAGGTTTTGCCGTGTTCATTGCCGGCGAGAAAAACCATGCCGAAGTGCGCGGCATCGGGATGTTCGCGCCAAAAAGTTTTGTTGTCGAGGATGAAAACGGGGCTTTGGCCGCCGCAAAAACTCTTTTTTCAAAAAACAGGGACGTAAAAACAGCTGTTATCGGGCAAACTACGATTTCCGACGGGGAATATGGCGTTATCTGCACCGCCATAAAGCGTTTTTTTCCTGATTTAACGGTCTGCGACACGATATGCGGCGCGACAAAGGCGCGTCAGGACGCGCTAGCGCGGCTTGCCGCCAACGCTGTCGTGATCGCCGGGGAC
>JAIRSQ010000167.1 GCA_031255395.1 Spirochaetaceae bacterium
CGCGCCGCTTTGATCGAGCGGGACGAGCTTTCAGACACGGACAGAGGAAAGGGCGGATTCGGCTCGACGGGAATATGAATACTACGGCGTTGCGAAGCAGGATTTCGGGAACGATACTGGCATACCTGTTCAAAGAAACATTATTCGCGTTCTTTGTCTCGTTTTTGTTCTTTTTTATAATTTTTTTTGTAAACCAGCTCCTGCTTTTGGCGCGAGATATTCTTTCAAAAAGAGTTCCGTTTCAGCAGGTTTCGTTGCTCGTATTGTACTCGATTCCGAGCGTTATAGCGCTGTCAACCCCGTACGCTACGCTGCTTGGCACGCTTATGACAATCGGCAGAATGACCACTGACAATGAAATTCTTGTAATGCTTTCTTCGGGACTGTCTTATAAAAATATTTTTATACCGACTCTGACGGTCGGGATTCTTGTTTCGCTTGTTTCATTCGGCGTAAACGATGTTCTGCTTCCGGCGGGAACGGTCGAATACGTAAAACTGTTCCGGAGAATAATGGCTTCCACTCCGGCGCTGGAACTGGAAGCCAATTCCGTAAAACGTTTCAAAGACACCGTCCTAATCACAGGAAACATATCGGGGCGAATAATTTCGGATATGCTTATCCTGGATAAAACAGAAGACGGCGAGCGGCGCGTCATCATGGCGAAAAACGCCGAATTTGTCGATGCCGGAAACGAAGGCATGCGCCTTGACATGGAGAACGCGTTTATCCAGTCCACAAAAGAAACGGTTCACAACGACTATGACTACGCCAAGAGCGGACGCCTTAACTACCGCATAGAACAGGATGACCTTATGTCAACAGTGTCCGCGATCGGTCCCCGCGAAATGAGCTCAAAAGACGTATTAATAGAAATACGGGACAAAGAAAGAATTTTGAATACGACGCTGTTTGACAGGTACAACAGGACGCTCGCCGCGGAACTGGAACTCGAGAGCGTCCTGCGCGGCGGAGTGAGCGGCAATTACTGGAGTCAAAAAAACACATACACTCAAAATTTCCTGCGCGAATACCAGTTTGCCTCTTCAGCAAGATCCGACCGCGTTCTGTCTATATGGCAGCTTGAATTTTATAAGAAATTTTCCATTCCGTTCGGGTCGCTATGTTTTATTTTTCTCGCGGTTCCGCTCGGACTCCTTGCAAAGAAAAGCGGGCAGACTGTCGGATTTATTTTTGGAATAATAATATCCGTTGTATACTGGACGCTCCTGTTAAGCGGACAGAATATGTGCATACAGCTTGGTTATTCTCCGTTTTGGACAATGTGGTTTCCTAATATAATTACCGCGGTTATAGGGCTTATCATGTGCATTAGAAGGATCAGCCGATGATTCTGGACAGATATATGATAAAGCACTTTATACCGGTATTTATTTTCGCGTCTATAATGTTTGTTACGCTGCTCTGTCTTATTGATCTTTTTTTGAATCTTGTGCATTACCTGACCAACGGGGCGCAGTTTTCTGATATTGTGCAGGCCAGCGTTTATTATATCCCGAAAAGTTTTTCGCTTGCGCTTCCCATCGCGTTGCTGTTCGCGTCAGCTTATACGCTAGGTGACCTTGCGGCGCGAAACGAGCTTATATCAATAGTTACTAGCGGAATCCCTTTTTGGCGGCTTTCGGTTTCTTTTATCGTGATCGGAATTATCGCCTCGATATTCGCGTTTTATTTTGAAGACAATATCGTTATTCCCTCATTCAAAGAAAAGAATATAATCACGCGCAGACTCCGCAACCAAAAACAGCAGGAACAAAATTCGGACATCGCTGTAAAGACAAGGAACGGCGACCGCATATATTACGTTGATTATTATGATGCCGGCAACCAGACGCTTAACGGCGTAAGCGTCATTGAACGCGGCGAGGACGGCAATTTTTTATCACAAATACGCGCCCCTGCGGCGCGTTGGAACGGCGAACATTGGGTTTTCAGCAACGCCTACATTTACAGTTGGGAAGGCAGTCTGCTACGCGTTCACGAGCTTAAGGACGCTTCCGATTATACCGAAGAACCCGAAGTATTCGGCAGAAACTCCGTAGACGCCGCCGATCTTTCCGCTCGCGACGCCGCTCTGCTTGTAAACGATTTGCGGCAGGCAGGCCTTCCGTACCTTGGCGCCCAAGCCGACTATTACCACAGATTTTCCTTTTCGTCCGTTTCGTTCATAGTCATTATACTTTCCATTTCCATGGGTGGCCGCTTTAGAAAAAACATCATGCTGATGAGCCTTTTAACAAGCATAACCGTGGCCGTAATATTTTATATCATGGAAATGCTTAGCATGATGATGGCGAAACTGGGCATGATACAGCCGCTGATGGGAGCGTGGTTTCCGATAATATTTTTTTCGACAGCGGGACTTGTGATGCTGCGGCACGCCAAGACATAAGGAAAAAGAATGTTTGATATTCTGCATAAAGACAGGTTGTCCAGCGCTCGGACAGGGACCCTTAAACTCCCGCACGGAGACGTGTCTACGCCTGTATTCATGCCGGTCGGAACTAACGCGGCCGTTAAAGCGCTGTCAAACGACGAGCTTTACGATATGGGTTTTGAAATAGTTTTATCGAACACTTACCATTTGTATTTAAGGCCGGGAACGGACGTTATAAAAGCGTTTGGCGGGCTGCACGGTTTTTCCGGCTGGAAGCGGAACTATCTGACAGATTCGGGCGGATTTCAAATATTTTCGCTATCTTCGCTCAGAAAAATAACCGAGTCGGGAGTCAAATTTCGCTCTCATATTGACGGCAGCGAGCATATTCTGTCACCTGAAAAAGCCGTTGACATACAGACGGAGCTGAACAGCGACATACAGATGCAGCTTGATATATGCACGGGCTACGACACTCCGTACAAAAAGGCCGCGCTCGCGCTCGATACGAGCAATTTGTGGCTTTCGCGGGCAAAGTCAAGATGGATAGAAAAACGGGAAGAAGGCTATCGCGGACAATTCTTCGCTATAGCTCAGGGTAATTTTTATAAGGACCTGCGCGAACGCGGAGCTTGGGCGGTTGCGGACGCTGACACGCCGGGCGTCGCCATAGGCGGGCTTTCCGTGGGCGAACCGCGCGAAGCGTTTGCCGAATACCTGTCGTTTACAAGCGCGCTGTTGCCGTACTCCAAGCCGCGCTATGTAATGGGCATCGGCACTCCCGATTACATTCTTCTTGCGATAGAAAACGGAATAGATATGTTTGACTGCGTTCTGCCGACGCGACTTGCGCGTAACGGACAGGCACTGACGCGACGCGGGCCTGTTTCGCTCAAAAAACAGCGGTATACTTTTGACGAGTCCCCGATAGACGGCGAGTGCGACTGCAAGGTCTGCAAAAATTACAGCAGGGCGTATCTGCGCCACTTGTTCAAAACTCGTGAAATACTTTTTTCCATGCTGACGAGCTATCACAATCTGTATTTCTTGCACAGTTTGGTTAAGAACGCCCGCAACGCTATCGATACGGATTGTTTTACAGAGTATAAGAGGGAATTCCTTAACAACTATTACGGAGGACAAGAATGACAAGACTGAACGCCGCCTGTTTTGCCGCCGTTTTGTTTTTCATGCCGGCATTTCAAGGCGCTGCGGAAACCGCCTCTTCCGGCACGGAAGAAGCGTCTCTGCGCGAAACCATAAACTACGGCACTGACAATGAAATAACCGAGTTAATAAAAAAACTGCGCTCCGACAATATTGACTATCTGGACGGCGATCTGATCAAGCTTGCGGAAAAAACGAAGAACCAAAATATTATTTTGGGTATTTTTTCTTTTTTTGGCGAACGTTCGGTCAAAGGACTGGAGGATACCGCCCTTGCGATTGTATCGGATCGCGACAGCGAAACGACGCAAAAAGTAATCGCCGCGCTTGATTATCTTGGCACGGTAAAAGAAAAAAGAGCGTTCCCCGCGCTGACTGAAATTATTTCGTCCGGCGACGCCAGGTACGACAGCGCGGCGGTCAAGGCGCTTGGAAAAATAGTTGATTCGGAAATGTCTTCGGCGGACACGGATGGCATAACGGAAATTCTGATAGATTATTACAATAACGTCACTTCAGGCGGCAATAACCGCGAAGCGGTTATTGCCGCCGTCGGGAGTAGCGGCGGGGACGCGGCGGCGGCTTTCATTCTGCAAATAATAAACGATGACGAACAGAGCGTTACGCTTCGCATGGCCGCTTTGGAGGCGGCGGGCAAACTCAAGGACTCCGATGTCCTTGACTCGATAATCGCCGCCGCCTCGTCCGCCGATCCCAACGTCCGTTATGCCGCTGTCGGGGCGTTAGGCTCTTTCGACAACAACTACGCGTCGGCCGTTATACTTGAAAGTTTTCGCGACTCTTACTTTAGGACGCGGCTTGCGGCCGTACGCTCGGCAAAGACGCGACGGCTAGAGGCCGCCGTCCCGTACCTGCGTTACCGCGCCGAACGGGACGAATCTGCCGTTGTCAAGGAAGAGGCGGTTTTGGCTCTCGGAGCCATCGGCGGCAAAGACGCGGACACGGCACTTGCCGCGCTGATGGACGATACAAAAAACGGCGACGCGCTGCGCTCTCTGTGCGCCGAAATGCTGATAAAAAATGACGCGAACGCGTATGCCGAAAAAATCATCGCAAAACTTGACGAGGCGTCGGTAAAAAAGCAGACCGCTCTGTACAAAGGTTTATTGAAGGCGCTGAGTTTTGCGCGCACGCGCAAGGTCGAAAACTTTACCGCCCGGCTATTCGCCTCGAAAGACGTTACAGAAAAGTTTTACGCCCTCGATATGACGGCAAACAACGGCTTTACCGCCTTCAAAGACAATGTGGAAGCGCTTTCAAAAGAAAAAAACCTGAGCCTATCCAGCCGGGCAAAAAGGACGCTTGAAAAACTTGGCGGTTAGCGACGCTATACGCTTGACAAGCGCGCCTGACTGCGAACGCCGCGATTGTATGGGCGTCAGATGAGAGCGCCGCCCGCAGTATGCGGGCGGCAGGCATTGCCATCCGTATAATATGCGGCCGAATCATAGTTTTCTTATGCTGTCCGCCTCTATTTCAACCCTTGAAAAATCCCTGTCAACGCTTCCTGTTATTTCAACTACGTCGTTTTGATCCGCAGAAAACCCGCGCCAAAGCCTGTCATCTATTTCAATAACAACGCTTCCGGTTTCATCGACAAATAAGTATTTTTCATCACCCAGAAAACGCTCGATTCTCCCCCGCAAAATCACAGGGTGGTCATCCCTCAATTGTTTTGCCGCTTCGACCGTTACAGCTTCCGCTCCCGGTCCTCTGTAGCCCCATTCTTGCGCTCCAAGTCCGGCTACGGCTGACGCCAGTACGATACAACAACAAAAAATACGCTTCATAACGCTTCTCCTTGATTCAAATCTAACTAATTTTTCGTTTATTGTGTCATATTTTCATTTATTTCTGCCGGATACAGTATAACAGTTGCCGGACCGTTATCCAAAATCTGTTTCATCAGATTTTGAATGTCGGCGGGACGCAGAGATTCATAACCAGCGGGGCGGCTGTACAGGCGTCCCAGTGGAATGTCAAAAACCGCGCTGTAGTTTGCAAACGTTCTGCTCAAAAAGCCGTTGCTCTGCACGGACTGCTCCCAGTCTTTTACCAGCGCTTTTTGGGCTTTTCCGAAAGTATCGGCGTCGATATTACCGGACGCGATATTGGCAAGTTCCGCCTCGACAGCGCCGTTCAATTCTTCGACGCGTTTCGGATCGCAGGCAAAAGTCGTTTCAAAAACAAGCTCGCCGTCCGGCGGGATCGGCAGAAGCGAAGACGACGCACTGATGGAATATGTGCCTCCCAGCTTTTCGCGTATTGATTCCATAAGAATTATATCCAAATATTCTGAAAGCAGGCTGCATGCCATGGCGGTCTTTTCGTCAAAGGTTTTGGCTATAAATCTGCCGGAATAGACATAACTTTTATCCTCTTTTCCCTGACGCACTACGGCTTCAGTTTTTCCCGGCCTTTGAAGTGGCGGAACAGGCGCGACCCATTGATTGAAACTTTCTTTTTTCGGTATCGACGCTATGTACGTTTCAGCCATATCCGACATGGTTTTAAGATCAATGTTGCCGGTAAACACAAACGTATAATCGGCTGGATTGAAACATTTTTCCAGAAACGCATGAGCCTTGTACGCGTCGAATTTTGAAAGATCGTCAACAGTTAATGGCATAAAGCGCGGGTTTCCTCCTGAAGTTATTTTTTGCACTTCATCGGAGAACGCGCCTTCCGGATTAAGCGAGCGCATGGCAAGAACGGTGCGGTATTCGTCCAGCAAAACGGAAACGGCGTCTGAATCGATTTTAAAGGCGGTAAAGTACAGGTACAGCAGTTCAAAAAAGGTTTTAAGGCCGGCCGCGTTTGAAGAGCCTTGTACGCTTCGTGTAAAATTGTTTGCGTTGAACGAAAAAGAAACCTGTTTGCCGGAAAGTTTTTTATAAATATCGCTCCTTGTCCAGCGTCCCGCCCCCGACAGGCTTAGAAGTTCCGCCGCAAATTTCGCGGACACAGCGTCTTCAAGCGGAGCGGCGGCTGTTCCGCCCCGCGATACGGCGTACAGTTCGATGTTATCGTTTTGGTTTGCGGTGTTCTTCAAAAGTATGCAGGCGCCGTTATCGAGTTTCCATTCGATGACGCCAGCGTCTTCGTGAACCGTTTCTTCCAAGACGCTGCCCCGTTTCGGCATTCCGTCCAACAGTTCTGAATTGAATGCCGTCTTGTCCGGTCTTTTTACTTTGATGCCGGCAGACGTTTTTATCTTTTGCGCTATGACATCTTCCGGCGGTATATATTGAGTTTCGGCCTCCGCCGCGGAAATAAAAACAAATACGTCATTGTGCGAAAAATATCCTTTTACCGCGTTATGAATGTCTTTTTTGCTTATGGACGGCAGTAATTTTTCTGTTGCCTCCAGTTCCCAGACAATGTCGGGAACTGGAGCGTTATTCAAATAATGATTCGTCATTTTACTGATAAAATAATACGATTCGCTTTTTTCCTTTTCGGCGGCAAGCTGTTCTATTCCGGATAAAACAGCCTCCTTTGCCCTTTCTATTTCTGCATCCGAGAATCCGTAACGTCTTACGGATTCTTTTACCGCCAGCAAATCATCCAGCGCTCGCGCGATCATGCCGGGCTTGCTAGCGAAGCTCAGCGTGTAAAAACGCGACGAACGCACCAGACTGAAATAGTACGCGCCGACGGCGACGTACGGCGACTGCGGGTCGAGTCTGACGTCTTCAAAACGTTCGTCCAGCATATTGCTGATTAAATTTTCGATAAGGCCGTTCCGGTATTCCGCGACTGTGTTTTTGCTTTCAACGTATCTCTGTTTGTAAAAAAGCACGGCCTGCGTATACGGAATTTCGGTATCCGCAAACACTTCAACTTTGACGTTGTTTTTTTCGGGTTGCGGCAAGAAGTATTCAGGACGGACAAACGAAGCGTCGCTTGCGGGCATATCAAAGCTGGCGGCAAGGCTTTCCTCGAGCGCCTGGCCGTCGAAATCTCCGGCAAAAATAACGGCCATGTTTTCCGGCTTGTACCATTTCTTGTAAAAACTTTTTAGCCTTTCCGCCGGAGCGTATTCTATTACTTCCGGCAGTCCGATTACGTCGCGTTCAGCGTAACGGGAACCCTCCAAAAGCCCGGTCAAAAGTATTTTTTGTCTGCGCCCTGCCGCGCCAAACCGCCGCAGGCGGTACTCTTCCATTATTACGCTCCGCTCGTCATCAACGTCTTCGGGCGCAAAAGTTATAGCGCTCGACCAGTCGGCAATTATATCCAGCGCTTTTTCGGGAATCCGCCTTGTGCCTGACTCGTCCGTTTCTACCGGAACCTCTATACTGTAAACGGTTTCATCGGCGCTCGTGAACGCGTTGATTTCCGCGCCGAAACGCATCCCAAGCGAGCGCAGATAGTCAACCACTTCCGATTCGGAAAAACGAGCCGTGCCGTTAAACGCCATGTGTTCGACAAAATGAGCCAGTCCTAGCTCGTCTTCGTTTTCCAGTACGGCACCAGCGTTGACAGCCAGCGTCAAGTACGCGCGGTTTTCCGGCTTCCCGTTCTCGTAAATATAGTAACGCATTCCGTTAGCCAAGATTCCCTGACGCAGATTTTCCGTTACCGGAATCTTTTCATTTGAATCTAGCCCGTTGTAAACGGCGCTTCCCGTAGCGCAGGTCAGACAAAAGAATGTCAAAATCAAAATGACCGGCGTTATGGCGAGATACTTGCATTTAATTTTAGGCATGATACCTTCCATAAAAAATTGAATTGGAGCTAAGCGCTCCTCGACAAAAATCGAATAAATGTCTATAAATACAGTGTGCCTTATATCGAAATAAATTTCAACAAAATAGCCGAGAATCTGGACAGGGCCGTTGAAATTTGCAAAAAGCGGTCCGTTGCCCTGACGGTAGTTACCAAGTTTTTTACTAGCGATCCCGGGCTGATGCGGGCGTTGAGCGAAAAAGGCGTCGATTCCGTAGCGGATACAAATATAGCGAATTTCGCGCAAAAAGGCTTTCCAGCGGGGCTTAAAAAAACGCTGATTAAGACGAGTCTGAGCGATATACGGACGCTGCCCGCTCTCGCGCCGGAACGCCGCCCATGCCGGCTCTTTGTTTCTGACGAAGCCCTGCTTGAAGCTGTCGAAGCTCTGCCGGAAGACGCGAAACCGCAAACCGTTCTCGCTGCCGAGGCGGGCGATCTGCGGGAGGGATTTTACATTGAGGACATCCCGTCCATAGCGAAACGTTACCGCGGTGCTCGCATCGCGGGAGTCGCGGCGAATTTCGGCTGTCTTTCAGGCAAAATGCCGGATATTCCCGTCATACGGCGGCTTTGGGACGCGGCCGCCGCCATGCCTCGCGCCGAAGGCGACGCGCCGCCAATCGTGTCGATTGGAGGTACCGTGGCGTACTGCTTGCTGGCGTCGGGCACTTTGAACGGCGTCATTTCGGAACTCCGTATGGGCGAGGGCATATTCATGGGTTACGACTCCTCGTCGGGACGCCCGCTGGAAGACTTTAACCAGGACGCGTTTACGCTTTACGGCGAAATTATCGAAATCCGTGAAAAAACGATAGCTCCCGTGGAGGGGGCTGGGCACACAGCCTTTGGCGGAAAAGCCGCGCCTAGAAAGACAGGCTTGCGCCGTTGCGCCGTGCTGGATTTCGGCCTGCTGGGAGCGCCCGAACGCGAACTTGAGCCGCTCGACAAAGCCGTTGAAACGGCAGGCCAAACCTATGACTTTACGATAGCCGACATCACAGAAAGCGGAGAAAATTACAAGACAGGCGGCTTCATCCCGTTTCGCGCCATGTACGCGGCGTCCGCACGCGCCTTCCTTAACCCGTATGTAAAACGCTATCTAATAAAACGCTAAGCCGCCTGGCGTTTGAAAAACGCTATCTGTTATTGTTTGTCTGTCTGCCCAACTGTTCGAGCGAATCTGAAAGGCGTTCCATACGGGTATAAGCCCCTTCAAGCTCGCCGTACTGAACCTTGAGCGTCTGTTCTTTGGCTTCCAACTGGCGGTCCAGCGTTTCAATGCGGCGGCTGTTGGAGTCAATGCGGGAGTCTATGCCTGCCGTTTTCGCGGCAATGACACCGCCGAGTCCCGAATACGGCTGGACGGTCTGATTCAGCGCGTAAGCGAGGCCCGTGTCGATAATCAGGTCGCCGTCGCTGTCTCTGCCGAAAATTTGGCGCAGTTCGCCCATCCTTGTTTTTAACGCCTCGTCAAAGGCCGGCTCGTCTATTTCCAGATAGCCACGCATCTTTGAAGGATCGTAGCCGCCGCCGCGCCGCGCGTCAGTCATGATGCCAAATGACGACAGCAGAAGTTCCCGCCCGTTTGAATCCGCGTAAGGCGAGGTTACGATTTGCTGTAGCCTGCCACGCAGACGCACTAAATCGCCGTCTGTTGAAAACGCGCCCAGCCTGCCGCGCAGTTCTTCCTGTTCTTCGGCGGAAAGGTAAGAGAGTTCCCTTATTACGCTTTCATCGTTGCGTGTCAGCACGTTAAGTTCCGCCATCAACTGGTTGTAGCTGCCTACAAATGTTATTACGGCGTCTTTTACTGCCTCCGAATCGGTTTCCACGTCAAGGCTGACTGGCGTTTCGCTCGCCGCCCGGACATTGAGCGTAAGGCCGGGCACAAGGTCGTCTATCTTGTTCGACGGACGGCTTATCTCGATGCCGTCTATAAGGATAACAGCGTCCCGCGCCTCTGAGACAGGATTCAACGGCTTAACGCCGCCCGTGACGCTGTCCGGCGGGGACGGGTCAAATAGCTGGATGTTTCGTATTGAAACGGAACTGCGCGTGTTGTCATTGTTGATGTTAATGCCCGTAACGTTTCTGCCTTCGGCCAGTCTGTAAAGCTGGTACTGGTTTGACGAAAAACCCGTCCCGTCGTTTATCGGCGGCAACGCGACGCTGGTTCCGTCGCTGAATTCCAAGCTGAGTACGGCGAGATTATCGGCACGAGACGGCTCTGTCGGCAACGCCGGAGCGGTGGCTGGCTGAGGAGCGGCAGGCGGAGCTTCGGCAACGGCGGCCTCCGGTTCCGGCACGGAAACGTCCGTGCCGTCCGGAGCGACGCCGTCCAGACGCTGCCGCTGGATAACGTATTTCCCGTCCACAATAACGCTGTTCCCGTCCGACGCGATGGCAGGTATCGCGGGCTGCGGCGGGAAGCCGCTGTTGGCAGATGCAACCTCTTGGGCAGCATCTTCGCCGGACGACGCGGCAACGGTATCTTCGGCGGCAGGCGCGGCGGCAACGGACAGAGCCGCAGGTCCGGCCGGGACAACAGCGGTCTCAAATCGCAGGATCATAGTGCGAGTCGGCGTAACGTCGCCTAGCGACACGCTCGCGTTGGACATCGGCGGCGCAGTCAGGCCGTCGCCTGAGACAGCTTCGATTACGGAAGAACCGCCGCGCGCGGCCACCGCCTTGATGTTGACGGTTTTAGGCTCCGCCGCTCCTTGCCGTTCTACGATGCCGGTATCAAGCGCCAGCTTCAGCGCGTCGCCGGAAAACGAAAGGCGGTTCTCTGCTCCCGTAACAAGCGATTCCAGCAACAGGGATTTTTGTCCCTTACGCACTGCGACCGTGCCAGCCTTAAGGCTGTCCTGTCCCCCTCTGTTCACGGCGTCCACAAATTCCTGCAAACTGCCGCCCCTAAACTTTATCGAAACGTCAAATTGCCCCGTAGAAAAGGCGTAGTTTCCTTCCGGCACGCGAAAATCGTTGTCCAGCGGTTTTGAAAGGAAGCGATCGGCGCTCGCTGTCCGCTTTACAACAAATTCGTGACGCTGGGAGTCGGCCTCGCGCGACACAGCCGCGCCCAGCACGGCCTCGTTGCCAGATACGGCGGATTTGTCGTTAAACGGATTCTGGTAAGAGTACAGTAGCCGGACGCTTTCCTGCAACCGAGTTATGCGCCGCCCCAAGTCCTGCCAGTTTGTTTTTTGCGAGGCAAGAGCCTCATTGGTTCGTTCTATGCGTTCTTTCGGCAGGCGTTCTACCCGCATGAGGCCTTCTACAATTTTTTCCGTGTCAAACCGGCTTTTTATTCCGGGTACAGATATATCGGGCATACTCTCCTTGCGGACGCCTGCCGGCTAAACTTTCTCGTCAAACAGGAAGCCTATGGCATCTTCAATCTTGTTGTGAAGCCGCCTGAGTTCTTCCGGCGGCAGTACTTTTATCACTTTGTCGGTATCAGGGTCGATCACGTTGACTGTTATCTCTGAAGATTTATAATCAATGACAAACCGCAGTTCTTTGTTGAACGCGAGACTTATTCTTTCAAGATTTGCTATTTCCGATTTTAGATCTGTCTTGTCTTTTCCGGATTCGCCCGCGCCGAGAAATGACGCTTCAGCGTCCCTGTCGCTCCCGCCGAAAATCGGGCTTGCGTTCTCAGAACCGCGACCGCGCCGTCCGTCCGGAATGAACGGCCGTAAATATCCGGTTTCCGCTATATTTGTCATGGTGTTCATAAAAATACCTCCTATGCATGAAAGAGAAAGACGGGGAGGCGCGCGAACCTCCCCATCTTTTAAAAACAGTGTTAAAAGACAACGTCCAGAAGTCTCTTACACTAAGCCGTGTCCGGAGCGCTTATCCCAAAAGCTGAAGAACCGACTGGTTCCTGATGTTTGCCTGGGCGAGCATTGCGACGCCGGCCTGCGAAAGAATCTGATCCCTTGTGTACTGGACCATGCCCGACGCCATATCCTCGTCGCGTATGCGCGATTCGGCCGCCTGAAGATTTTCCGCTGCCGTAGCCACGCCTATCGCCGCAGTTTCAAAGCGGTTTTGGTAAGCTCCAAGGTCGGCGCGTTGCTTGGACACGATTTTTAGCGCGTTGTCCAAGTCTCCGATAGCCTTGTTCGCCAATTCGGGACTGGCAAGGCTGATCCTTGCGTCCTCCCCCTGTCCGCCTTCCAAGCCGAGTGCCTGGGCCGTCATCGTGCCGATGAAAATCTGCTTGTTCTGGTCCATGTTGGCACCGACCTGCAACTGCATTACCGCGCCTCCCGCGCTATCCATGGCAAACGCGCCGGTAAGCATATTCATGCCATTAAACTGCGCGTGGCTCGCAATCCGGTTGATTTCGTCCACAAGCTGTGAAACTTCAACCTGAATCTGCATACGATCTTCGTCGGTGTAGATGCCGTTAGCCGACTGTACGGCCAGTTCCCTCATGCGGTGCAGAATATCCTGTCCCTCCTGAAGATAACCCTCCGTCGTCTGAATGAATGATACGCCGTTCTGGATGTTACGTTCGGCTTGGTTAAGCCCCCTGATCTGGCTTCTCATTTTTTCGGAAACGGCAAGGCCGGATGCGTCATCGCCGGCGCGGTTTATACGCAGTCCCGAACTGAGCTTTTCCATGGCCCTCGTCGTATCGGCCTGGGTAATCCCAAGCTGGCGGTTGGCAAACATGGCGCTCAAATTGTGATTTATAACCATATAACCCTCCATAGTGTTGGTGATCCCGGCTATCCGTAGCCAAGACTGTACACGCCCGGCAACAGGAAAGGCGTTCGCGCCGCCCATGCCCGCCGCCGCAAGCGGAACATCAGAGTAGTCATCCGCCGGCATTTGCGCCGTCCGGTTTAACTATTCTGACGTATCCGCCGTGAAGCCCAACGAAGGGTGTTTGTCAATTATCAGTCCCTATTACAGGTTATACTATTATTTATTATTATTCAAGCCTTCGATCGCGGCGAATGCTGCCCATGCTTTGGCGACGCTCCCTAAACGCAAAAAGCCGGCCCCGAAATTCGCGGACGGCTTAGCGTAACAAGGGGCGCGGAACAGGCTTGCCAGGCTCCGCGCCCACCGATTTCGCTCCTTTTTACTGTAGCAGTTGCAGTACCGATGTCGCCCGCTGGTTGGCCTGCGCCAGCATCGCGGTACCGGACTGGCTCAGTATCTGCTCGGTAACAAACTTGACCATCTCATTGGCCATGTTTGTGTCGCGAATGCGTGACTCAGAGGCTTGCAGGTTTTCCGCTCCGATGTCTATGCCACGGATAGCG
>JAIRSQ010000025.1 GCA_031255395.1 Spirochaetaceae bacterium
TTGCCCCGCCGCCATCTTACTTCGGTGTTGTTGCGGCGCGAAGGCGGTCTGTTTTTGTTTGATTGCGGTGAGGGAACGCAGGTTTCGTTGCGCCGGCTTAACCTGCGATGGAAAAAGATTTCGGCGATTTTTGTGAGTCATACGCATGCCGACCATGTTACCGGCATACCCGGACTGCTGATGCTCTCGTCTCAGGTCGAGCGGGACGAGCCAATGTATATCATCGGGCCGCCGCGTATCGCCGAATACGTGCAATCCAGCATGGACGTGCTGGATATGTACATAAATTATGAGATCATAGTGCGGGAAATCACGGAACCTGGAGTCGTGTTCGAGGGCAAGGATTTTCGCGTTCGCGCTTTTCCGTTGTGGCATACCAAACCCTGTTACGGCTACACGTTTGAAGAAGATATGCGTCCCGGCGAGTTCCATCCGCAAAAAGCTGAGGCGCTCGGCATTAAAATGGGGCCGCTGTGGGCAAAATTGCAGAGCGGCGGAACCGTGATATCCGGCGGAGTCGAGGTGAAGCCGGCAGACGTGATGGGTCCGCCCCGTAAGGGACGCAGGTTTTCTTTTATAACGGACACCCGTTACTTTGACGGCATCGCGGAAAATGTCGCAAACGCCGATTTTCTGGTGTGCGAGGGGATGTTTGAACGGGCACTTGTTGAGGACGCTCACGAAAAAGGGCACATGACGGCGGAACAGGCCGCCCGCGTGGCTTTGGACGCCAACGTAAAAAAAATGGCACTCATCCATTACAGCCCGCGCTACAACGATTACGAACTGGGCACGCTGTTAAAAGAAGCGCAAGCCGTGTTCCCGCGAACAATCCTGAGCCATGACAGGTCGGTTCACGCTATAGACTATGAAGACTGAACGGCGCGTCGTAGGACAGGCGGACGCGTAGCGGGCTATAAACCCGCCGGCGGATTGAACCGGCGAGCGGGTTATATGTTTTGCTACTCCGTGCTATCATTGGACAGATGATTCCCTTTTTCCCTGATTTTACCCCTATAGAGTTGGAGTTAAAACCGGCCCTTAAGCCGGCTCTGCTGGGCGCGAAAGACGGCGTGTCGGAATTTACTTTTTCAAACCTTTACCTGTTTCGCCGGCGTTATAATTACAAAGTTTCGCAGGAACGTGACGGCAATATACTGGTTTCCGGCGAACGCGACGGCAAAAAATTTTTCACGACACCTTGCGCTATGCCAAAAGAGGATGTTTTGCGGGCACTTTTAGCCGGACATGACTATTGGAAAGGCATTTCAGAATCTGTTTTGGGAAACAGCCTTCCTTTGCTCGAAAAATTGGGCGTAACTGTTGCCGAAGACCGCGATAATTTCGATTATTTATACAATACGAGCGATTTGGCATTGCTTTCAGGAAAAAAATTCCACAAAAAACGCAATTTGGTGAACGCTTTTTTGCTTTCCTATCCCAATCATGACGAAAAACCGCTAACGGCGGAGTATTTGCCGCAAGCGCTTGCGACGCTTGAACGCTGGCGGCGTGACAAAGGCGAGGATGGCGATTATGTTGCGGCCCGTGAAGCTTTGGAACTTTCCGCCGAAATGGAACTGGAAGGACTTATATGCTTTATAAACCGCCACCCCGCGGGCTACTGCCTGGGTGAGTATGTCGCCGGCGACTCAATGTTCGCTATCCACTTTGAAAAATGCATCGACGAGTACAAAGGCGTCTACCAAGCGGTCAACCAATTTTTCGCGGCGAGTCTGCCACCATCCTGCCTCTACATCAACCGCGAGCAGGATTTGGGCGATGAAGGACTGCGGCAGTCCAAAATGACCTACCGCCCCTGCGGCTTTGTAAAAAAATACACAGGCACTGTCGGGTAATTGCTATATCGGCACTGGATTGCTTCACCTTGGGAGTTCGCAAAGACGAACCCCCAGGGGCCTGACCCCAAAACCGACTCGCAAGGCAGAAACGCAGAGCCAGCCCGTCATTGCGAGGCGCGCAGCGGGTGTGAGCAATCCTTTTTCAGAAAATCTCCGGTGCTGGATCGCTTCACTACGCGCCTCGCAATGACGGCCTTTCGCTCCGCTCATGGACGAGAGCACCGCGCTCGTCAGTTAGCGATGCCGTGTAAAAAAGCCGCCCCCCTAGGAGTTAGGGGGCGGCCGCTGTCCCCCTCCCCTCCTGCCGGCGGACAGCCTCGGTTAGGATTTTAGCGGCAGGCCGGCGCATGCAACCGAGACAGCGCCGGCCTTACGTCCGCGCGGTTGCGGGTGCGGCCGCGCCCGCGCGGGCGGCGTTTCACTGTTTTTAAAATGCCCAGCCTAAACCAAGGGCGGCCCTAAAGCCTACGCTGACCCCGAACTTCCCGCTATCGTCATCATCATACCACAATCCGCTATGATCTTTTTTGCCGAGAATGAGCGGCAACTGAATATGCGGATTCAGGAAAAATCCTTTCGCCCTGCCCAGGTCTATTTTAAAGCCAAGTTCAGGCACAATGCCAAACCCGTTTCTTTTCACTACGGCTACCGTCTCATACGTATATACGCTGGATGAACCAGATTCAACGTTTTCATCTCCGGTATGGATAGCATAGCCCAAACCAAGTCCCGCATAGAACTTTTTGCCCCACGGATAGAAACGCGCGAAAGCGTTAACCCCGATGTCATTCCAGAAGAAGAACAGCGAAGTCCAGTAAGCGTTAAGCCCTACCGAGAACTTTTGCGTCAGCATATATTCGCCGCGAACGCCCGCGCCTATAAGACTCACTTCGCCGGACACCCAGAATTTGCCGGCGTCCGCCGTCTTTTCTTGAGCGAAGGCTCCTCCCGCAAGCGCGCTTGCGAGAACTAAAACAAACAAACCTTTTTTTGCCATTT
>JAIRSQ010000064.1 GCA_031255395.1 Spirochaetaceae bacterium
CGCTCGCAGACATCGCGCACCTTGTCCGCCATTGCCGCGTAACGCTCCGCATCGGCGTTGCGCCCCAGCCTTCGGGCAAGCTCGACAAAAGCCCCCAGCGCCCAGTGGTGAAGGAAGGATACCATCGCGCTTTCGCCGCCGCCCAGGTTGAGGCAGTCGTTCCAGTCCGCCCGCAGGCCCTTGCACACGCCGTTTTGCCCCACCTGTTCCGCCGAGAAGTCGAGAATCTTCGTGATGTGTTCGTAGACCGTGCCTTTGCCGCCGTCCGCATAGGTGCAGGTTTCATCGGCAAAGCCGAAGTCGCCGGTTTCTTTGACGTATTCGGTGATGGCGGGAACGAGCCAGAGCGCGTCGTCCGCGCACGCGTCCTTGATGCCGTGGACGATCTGGGCCTTGTCCGGCGTAGGAACCACCGTCGGCGAGGTAAAGGCCGGTTTTTCGGGCGGGTCAAACCATTCAGGCTGAAAGAGATGCAGCCCGTAGCCTTCGCTGGTCAGGCCCTTCAGCAGTTCGATGATCCGGCCGCGGCATTTTTCGGGATTGGAGTGGGGGATGCTCATCGCGTCCTGCGCCGTGTCCCGGTAGCCCAGGCCCGTGCGCCCGCCCACCTCGATAAACGAGGCAAAGCGCGAGAACATCACGTTGATTTCAGATTGATAGAGGGTCCACACATTGAGCAGGGCGTTCATGCCCTCGTTCGGCGTGGAAACCTGGAGTTTCTCCAGCTTGGCATCCCAGAACCGCCGCAGCCCCTCAAAAGCCGCGTCCACCGCCGCATGATCGCGGTACTTCTCCCTCAGCCTTGCGCCCTCGGCCCTGTCCCCTTCACCCAGCATAAACGTGAGTTGGGCCGTTTCGCCGTCTTCCAGCGTAAGCTTCCGGTGGAGCGCCCCGCAATGGTTGCCCCCCAGCTCGCTCGAAAGCGAACAGCGCCCCCGCTCAACCGCGACAGGGTTCGTCTCCGTCCGGTCGTCCCCGATAAACGTGTCCCGCACACAGTCGTAGGAATCGGGCATACCATCGGAAGTGAAAAACTGATAAGCGCCGTCCTCGTAGAACAGGTCCGTTTCGATGATGCCGTCGGCATAAGAAGACCCCGCCGAATAGAGGCTCATCTGAAAGTTCTTGTTGTCCAGATCGATGTGGTGAAACGAGAACTCCATATACGCGAACACACTTAAGCGGCGCGGGCGGCCCGAACGGTTTTCGAGCTTTACGTCCCAGAGTTCCACCGGATCGTCCAGCGGGATAAACAGGGTCTGCTCCCCGGCGATCCCTTCGTGTTCGCACTGGTACACCGCGTAGGAAAGCCCGTGGCGGCAGGTGTACGCCGCCTTATCAAGGGCCAGCCCCACCGGCTGCCACGAGATGCTCCAGTATTCCCCCGTTTCATCGTCCCGGATATACACATAGTGGCCGGGCCGGTCCATCGGCACGCCATTGGGCCTGAACCGCGAAATCCGGTGGTATTCCGGCGACTTATAGAAAAGATAACCGCCGGCGGTGTGGTTCAACACCCCGCAGAGGTCCCGAAGGCCGATATAATTCGTCCATGAAACCGGGACATCGACCCGGTCTATCACATATTCCCGATGTTCGGTATCAAAATATCCGTAACGCATATTCCTATTGTAGATTACCTCTTAACAAGACGCAAGTCCGCGTATTGCGAGGAGCGGAGCGGACGCGGGCGCCCCGGACAGGGCGCGGCCTGAATGTTATGCGAAATTGCCTTAACCGGCGGACGCGCAAACGCTTGACAGTTTTTTTACAATGATGTAAACTTGCGTGATGGACGATACGATAGGAACAACCAACGACGAAAAGGACAAGATAAAAGACAAAATAACGGAAGAATTGTCAAGGCAATATTCCCTGAATAAAATTTCCCTTGAAGAATACGAACGATTAATAGAATACGCCCATAAGATTGAAACGGAAAAAGAATTAATCATTATTAGAAAAATAATAAATGAAAATGATCTGACAACCGCGTATAAAAATGACGGCAAAGAGATAACGGATAACGCGCATATCAAACATGATTATACTATATTGTCTTCACGAAAAATGTCAGGATCGGCGCTTAATGAAATTAACGGAAAAATTATAACCATACTGGGCGATACCCACATAATAATCGACAACGACGATCTGGCAGAAGATGAAAATGAAACTTTTATTGATATTGTCGTGGTACTGGGCGACATTGTAATACACGTACCGAAAAACATCACCGTAATAAACAAGGCCGTCCCTATATTGGGAGATGTATCCGGAAACGAAGGAAACAGAAACGGCAATCAAGGCAAAAAACTGATAATAAAGGGAAAAGTCATACTGGGAAATATGACCGTCAGACGGAAGAGATAACGCTATCGCTTTTATTCCGCCCGCATGGCGAAACAATCCGCCGACAGTGGCCTGTCCCCCTAGGCGGGGCTGCGCGAATGAAGGCGCAGCCCGGTTGAGCCAGGCGGGCGGCAAAGTGCGGACAGGCATGTTATGTTCCAAAACCTGTTACATTAGCCGCCCGCCTGGGTGCGGACGGTTTTTTACCACCACCCCAATTCTTTTTCCGTTGAATCGTACATGTACTCCATAATCCCGCCATAGCGGCCATTTACCTGCGCGGCGTTATATTCGTCAGCACTGGCAAAATTGCCGGTATTAGTGTTGTTGTGCTCCGACCCTTGTGTGTAATAGGCTTCACGGTCATCTGTCGGAATTTTCAGATAAACCCTTTTGTCGGTACTGTCGGTACTGTCATACGCATAGCTGTACTTCTGGCTGTAGGAATTATTCGTACTCGTATACGTGCAATCTGTTGCCGTAAAAACATACTTACCAGGGTTCCATGTTGGGCCGTCGTATGTTTGTCCGGCAAGTTCATTTGTGCCTTTGTTTGCCGGCAAGTCCTCGTCAAGGAATAACGCCTTCTCGTCCGCGCTGAGAGCGTAATTGCGTGTTACGTTTTTGAAATACTCAGCCACGAGATAATTAAGATAGGCGGCAACACTGGGAAAACCCGTTTCCTTAAGAAGCCAGGCGTTAAAATCCGCCTCCCCCTCAAACTGGTCTACCAGTGCTTGCATTTCCGCTTGCGCTGCCGCCCGGACGTCCGCTTTACTCTGCAAGGCCCCGTATTCGTCTCTCTCCCGAGAGGCGATCGCTTCCGGCGCGGTTGTTACCGTTTTTACGTCGTCATTCCAAGTGTAATTGCCGGTTTCTGTTTTAACATAGACATATTTGTCGTTGTTGTCCACCATAGCTTGTCCGTTGCTGTTGTCCCTTTTTACCGAAAAGACCTCGTATGTCCCGCTTGCCGCGCCTTCGGCAGTTGTGGAAAACTCTATCTTTCTTTCCCAGTCTATATAAGTTTTCCCACTTAAAGCGTTTGCGCCTTTGGGGTCGGGCAATTCATTTCCGCCATCCCCGCCTGGCACTGGCAATTCATTTCCACCATCCTCGACGGGAGGCTCGCTTCTATCTTCATTTTCCTGATTAACAAGGTCCTCGATCTGCCCTTTTATGTCAGACCATTTATCCACAACGAGTTCCCACACATCGTCCGGCACATCATCAAGAGAAAGATTATCCGGATCCACATTTGACAGAAAGTCCATTAACGCCTCTTTCTCCTCCTCGTCCATATTCTCCGTCATCATTTCGAGAACGACTCCGAAAAAAAATGCCTTTTCCTCGTCAGTTGTTAATTCGGCAAAAACTTCCTCGAAGTATCCTTTCGCTTCCTCTTTGTCGGTTACGTCTTTGGGCGGTAGCGGCAAATCATTTCCGCCATTGTCGCTGGGGGTTGTGAGGTCGCCGGTTGCTGCATCGCCGCAACCCGCCAGAATCAATCCGAATGACAGCAGGAGCGCGGCCATTCCCGTAAGAAACAGTGTGCTTTTTTTCATAAAAAAGCCTCCAATTGATATATGCCCGAAGGCATAGAGTATAACCCGCCACAGGACGGTATCTTCCAAAGCCGCAAAGCGGCGCGGAATTCGGGGGAAAAGAAAAGGGGCCGAAAAGTCCTGATACGGAAACATTCCGGCCTTCTTCAAAGGAAAGAGAAAAAGATGAAAAAAAACGCGAAATAAGCTGTCAGGGGGTTGACAAGAACTAAGAGCGACCCATAATTGCCTGCTTGCCTGCTTGCCTGCTTGCCTGCTTGCCTGCTTGCC
>JAIRSQ010000071.1 GCA_031255395.1 Spirochaetaceae bacterium
GTCCAGACACCGCCGGGCGTGCCGGTCGCCGCCGTCGCGCTGAACGGGGGCGTGAACGCCGCCCTGCTTGCCGTCCGCATCCTGTCGCTTTCCGACAGCCGGCTTGCGGACGCGCTGGCAGCCTACAAACTGCGCCTTGCGGACGAGGTTTTGCAGAAAGACGCGGAATTGGCGGGCGGTGAAAGCCAGGGTATTAAAAGGTTCGATAAGGCGGGGTTTTAGGGGAAAGGCAGTTTTCACGGTTAAAGCGTTTGGCACGGAAGGCTCGGCCTTTATGGCAGGAAAAGCCGCCGCCGGCTACTAGGGGAGTGGACAAAACCGCGTTGCGGGGTTAACGCCAAACAGCGCGGCGCGCTGTTTGGCCTAACGTTCTGTTGCCCGCTTTACCCAAAAAGGAAGATCGCACCTGCCATAGGCGGGGATGTAGCGAGGGGGAGACTTCCACCCTTATCCGATTTGTCAGTTTTATCAGTGTCAGGGGTACGAATGGGGACTTATATCAAACGGGAACTGGTTTACGAGGGGAAGGCCAAGAAGGTGTTCGGGACGGACGCGGACGGGGTATGCATTGTCGAGTACAAGGACGAAGCGACCGCCGGAAACGGGGCGAAAAAGGGCGTGATACCGGGCAAGGGGGCGGTGAACAATCGCGTTACGAACCGGCTGATGCGGCTCTTAGAAGGACATGGGATACCGACGCACTTTATCGAGGAACTGGACGATGTGAGCGCTGCCGTGCGCCGGGTAGAGATTGTGCCGCTCGAGACTATTGTTCGCAACATAGCGGCGGGCAGTCTGGCAGCCAGGCTGGGGCTTGCGGAGGGAGCGAAGCTGCACTCGCCCGTGCTGGAATACTGCTACAAGAACGACGCACTGGGCGACCCGATGGTGAACGAATACCACATCGTCGCGATGGGATGGGCTAGCCACAGCGAATTGGAAACGATTGCGGAATACTCTTTTATGGCAAACGCCGTACTGGGCGAATACCTGCGGGGCGCGGGCATTGAGCTTGTTGACTTTAAACTTGAGTTTGGCAGGGCTGATGACGGGAAAATTTTGCTTGCTGACGAGATTTCTCCCGACACATGCCGGTTTTGGGATATAAAAACAGGCAAAAAACTTGACAAAGACAGGTTTCGTCGCGATTTGGGCGGAGTAGAGGAGGCGTACAACGAAGTTTTGGAGCGTCTGTTTGGTCAGGGCTGAGTCGGAGGAGCGATGATTCACGGCGCGGAGGAACGCGGCGCGGGGATCCGCGACGCCAATATACGCGAAGAATGCGGGCTTTTCGGCGTTTACGCCGGAAGGAACGCCGTTGTCAGCGAGAATTTGGCTTACATCTGTTATACCGGATTGTGCGCCGTCCAGCACCGCGGGCAGGAGAGCGCCGGTATCGCTCTTAACAGCGGCGGCGTTATAACGGCCAGGCACGGCCTCGGCCTTATCGCCGAGGCGTTTACGCCGGAAAAAATAAAATCGCTCGGAGACGGCGGAGCGGGCGGGATCGCGCTGGGACACGTCCGGTACGCTACGACTGGCAATAAGCGCCTTTACAACGCGCAGCCGCTGGTTGTAAAGCATATCAAAGGCTCGCTGGCGCTCGGCCATAACGGCAACGTTATAAACGCGATAGCGCTCCGCCGGGAGCTTGAACTGAAGGGCAGTATCTTCCATTCGTCCAGCGACACCGAAGTGATCGTTCACGCGATAGTGCGCGAGCGGCTGTCGGCGGACAGCATCGAGCAGGCTGTCGAGGCGGTATTTCCGAAACTTGAAGGGGCTTTTTCGTTGCTGCTGATGAGCAGGCGAAAGCTGATTGCCTGTCGCGACCCTAATGGTTTTCGTCCGCTATGCATGGGCAAGCTGGGCGAAAGCGTCGTGTTCGCAAGCGAAAGCTGCGCGCTTAGCGCGGCGGGCGCCGAATTCGTTCGAGATATCGCGCCTGGCGAGATAGTGGTCGTCAGCGACGAGGGCGTGAAGAGCGTCACTACGCATTGCGGCAGAAAATCGTCACTCTGCGTGTTTGAATACGTGTACTTCGCCCGCCCAGACTCGGTGATTGACGGCCTTTCCGTCCACGAAGCCCGTCTGCGGGCGGGAGAAATCCTTGCAACGGAACATCCTGCCGACGCTGACGTCGTTATCGGCGTTCCCGATTCTGGGCTTGACGCGGCGCTCGGCTACTCCCGCGCTATCGGCATACCCTACGACGCCGGCCTGATAAAGAGCAAGTATGTCGGGCGCACGTTCATTAACCCGGACCAGCAGCTTCGCGAAGCCGCTGTCCGCATCAAGCTGAACCCGATCGCGTCCGTCGTAAACGGGAAGAGCGTAGTCATCGTTGACGATTCAATTGTGCGCGGCACGACGAGCCGCAAAATCATCAAACTGCTTCGCAGGGCGGGCGCAAGGAAGGTGCACGTGAGGCTGTCGTGTCCTCCGTTCAGGCATCCTTGCTACTTTGGCACCGACATAGACACGCGGGAAAACCTTATCGCGCACCTGCACGAACTGTACGAGATTTGCGACATAATAGACGCGGACACGCTGGGCTTTTTGTCGATTGACGCGCTTTCCGCGATAACCGCCGGATGCGCTTCCGGCCTGTGCGACGCCTGTTTTTCGGGCGTGTATCCGGTCGATGTTTCCGGCGCTCAGCTTAAATCGCAATTCGAGCAGGACATCGACGCGGATTAAGGACTAAAGGGGTAAAAATGGAAAAGCGTTTTGCTGTTTTGACGCTTGCGGCGTTGACACTTGCGGCTTGTCTTGGCATGGAAACGGGAATCAGCGTAAAGCGGAACGGCAGCGGTACGATAGATATGGCCTATCGCGTCTCTAACGAGGCGTTCGCGCTGGGGACTTTGCCGGGCAACGAAAACTCGCCGCCTGTGCCGGTCGGGAAAGAAGATTTTGAACGCTCGTTCAGCCGCGTGCCCGGAATGGAGATGACTTCATATTCCGAAAAATCGGACGAGCGGGACAGGATTTTTTTGATAAAGGCAAAATTTGACAGCCTTGACGCGCTGGCAAACTTTCTTGACGCGCAGGGGCTTCATGCGGCGGTTAAGACTGAAGGCGGCGCGACGGCTATGACAATAAATTTAGGCCTTGAAAGCGGGTTTGTCGATCCGGACCTAGCGCCGATCCTGCCAGTTATTTTTGACGGCTACTACATGGCCTTTAACATTTCTCTGCCGCGTGACTGCAAAGTGTCTTACGCGGACACCGCCGGTAACGCGCTGGCCGTCCTTCCCCGCGGCGAAGTCGCGACTGCCGCAAAAAGCGTCAGTTTTCGCGTCCCTATGGCGGATCTGCTGGCGGGCGGAGCGGCGGCGATGACAATAACCTGGTGAGCGCGGCGTAACTGCCGGCTAAAACATCCATTTGTTAGCGGACATCCTGCTTCGTATGGAAGCCAGCCGCGAGTCGATCGTGCCTTTTGGAACTCCCAGCAGCCTTGCAAGGCTGCTGTTCGTGGCTTCGACGCGCGCGGACCTCAGCCGCCTTCGCATATCCTCCAGACGCTGCCTGCCCTGTTTGAGCCGTAACAAAAGCAGTTCTCGCGACCTGGAGTTTTCATGTCTTTCGGCAAGCCGCCTTTCATAGCCCAGACAGCGAAAATACAGGCAATGGGTTGCGCCGGCCAGTTTTTGCAGCCTCATGATCTTTTTAAACTGGGCATTATGCAACGTGTCTATCATGCTTCCCAAGATTTCGGCCTTCATGCCCAGCGCGCGGGCGGCCTTGTTTACAAGCCCGTCAGAAACATAGTAGTACGATTTCAACAGCACCAGCAACGCTCGCGTGGGCGATCTTATACGGTACGCCGCCGCCAGACACTCCGCCTCCTGATAAACGGCCTCCGGGTCGCGGACCGCGGTTTCGTCGCCGCTCGCGTTCCAGCAGGCGGTTTCTGCCGCTGACTGCTTATGTTCGCGGCTCCTGTAATTGCGGTACGAATACCGGATCGTCGAAGCTAGATACGCGTCGAACGAAGCGCAGGCGCTGTCGTAACGCTCAATCGCTTTACGAATTCTGGGATAAACCCAGCACAAAAAATCGACACGCTCGTCGCGGTTTTTGAAATACAGCCCGTACTCATTGCTGCGACTGTTCATAACGTATTCAAAAATACGGCTCTCAAGCTCGCGCTCCGTTATATTTCCCGCTTTGTGCCGCCGGTAAAAATTTTCCAAGGGCCCGCCGTGACCGTCCATACATTCCTCCCAAACGTTTAATGAATTATATTGCCCTCGCTTTACGGAAAAACTTTATTTTTTACTTGCGAGCAGGGGCGTTTCATAGACGTTTGTAATATTCGCTAGCTTGAGGAATTATATTTGTACCGCGCAGATAGAAATGAAGCCGCCGCAAGGCAGGTGGCGAGTCGGCTGTGGAGTCGTCATTGCTTCGCCTTTCGGTCTCGCAATGAAGAGGGTGGGTGATTGGAGGTTGTGGAGGAGGCGCTACAGCCTTGAGAGGGCGGCCGTCTGTAACGAGACTATTAGAGCGGCAAATTCCGCCCGTGCCATGACGGGGCTTTTGATGACGAGGGCGGAACCGTCCGCCAACGGGGCCTCTGATAGCAGCAATCGGGCGAATCTTGCGGCGGAGCCGGTTATGTAGCCGCGGGCGAACGCGGAGCGCGCCATGGACAGCACGGAGACAAGCCCGCGCGCCTGCGCCGCGGACGGCGTTTCCAGACGGAATACGGCCTGCCAGACGTCGTCTTCCTCGAACGCCGCTATATATATAGCGTCCGCCGGAACCGTTATCGGAATGTCCAACCGCTCGAGAGCGTTGTTTAACAGGGACATATCGTTTATCCACGCGGATACGCTCGACCCTTCGCTAAAAAACGCAAAACCGGCTGGCGGCTCCGCTCCGCTCCCGTCAAAAAACGGGTCGCCGTCCGAAATGTACGCTTTATTTCGCCGTATGAGTAGCGAAATCCGGCTTTTGGACGAGCGCCAGTATTTTTTGCCTGTTGCCGACCGGACTTTTTTCCATGAGGGGCTTAAAAAGAACGAGAATGACGAGGCGGCGACAGGATAATTTTTGCCGCTGCCCGCCAGCGCGAAGGTTCGTCCGCCTCCTGTCCTGTTTGCCCGCGGGTATAGCGCGAGGCTTGCCGCTAAGGTCCTGCCCATAAAAGCTTTTAAGGTTTTTCCGCCCAATCCGGCAAGCGCCAGCGCGTCGTCCAGTAACTCCCTCGATCTTTCCGCGTCAACCCGTATATAGACGGGAGCGTCAGGCGGCAGGTCCGCGAACACGCTCATTGCGCCGGAAGTTTCCCGCACGCCGCTTGACGCGGCGCAGGCGGCTAGCAGCGCGCCGGCCAAGGCAGCCCAGATAATACGGCGCATCGTGTCATGCTATCAGATAATCTCGAATATTCACAGAGACCAAGAACGGGCAATTGGTGATGGTGTCGATTGGGAATTGCGAATCGTCCTTGGGGTCAGGCCCCTAGGCGGCCGTCGTTGCGAGACCTTTTGGGCGAAGCAATCCAGTGGCAAGGAAGCTCGGGAGTGAGTGAAGGCGAGGGGGATTGGGAGTCGTCCGTGTCATGAGCGCTTTCCGTGCCGGATACTATGCATTTTCGGTTTTTGTGCGCATCCACGCTGCGCGGAGTCGAGCTTTCCGCTTCAATTGCTACGCAAGAGGCAGGTATCGAGAAGTTTGTGGCGAGTCATACGGGGAGCAGGCTTGTGAGTGAGTGAAGGCGGGCGGCCTGGTGAGGTGTCCGGGGTAGGGGCTGGCTTACGAACGGGTAATGAGCAATGGTTTTGAGTGAGGGCTGCGAGTCGGCTGTGTAAGCGTGCTGGAAAAACGAGATAATGAATGAGAGATAAGGGGAGGGTGGATATTTGCGGTATACCGCAAAAGCAATGACGCGAGAACACAACGAAGCTTAACCAGGCTGGTTAGGTGAAAACTGTAATAGCCACGATAAGATCTGACACTTGATGAAAAATATAATATCCTATCAACAAGGAGCGGAGAAATGACAAACCGGCAGAAGATTATCAAAACGAAAGCCGGGATTCTTGAACCGGCAAGACAGTCTGGGAACGTGTCGCAAGCCCGCAAAGCCACGGGGCATTCCCGGGACAGTTTTTACCGGTTCAAGACACTGTATGAAACCGGCGGGGAAGTGGCCCTGGCGGAAACCGGCGGGAAGAAACCCAATGAAAAGAACCGAGTAGAGCCCGAGGCGGAACAGGCGGCGGCGGATTTTGCGTATGAACGGCCGGCATACGGACAACTCCGGGCCAGCAATGAATTGAAAAAGCGGGGCATACCGGTCTCCCCCGGCGAGGTGCGCGGCGTCCGGCTGCGGCGTGATCCGGCGGCCTTCAAAGGGCGGTTGCGGGCGCTTGAGGCGAAGACGGCGCGGGAAAACCTCATGCTGGACGAAAGCCGGCTTGCGGCCCTTGAGCGGGCGAAAGAAGAAAAAGAAGCCCGTGGGGAGACAGGGACGGAACATACGGGGTATTTGGGGGCTCAGGACACGCATTA
>JAIRSQ010000123.1 GCA_031255395.1 Spirochaetaceae bacterium
GCTTTCGTAGCCGTTGACCTCACCCTTTCGACCGCACCGTAATTGCGAGGAGCAAAGCGACAAAGCAATCCACCGACGACAAGTCTCCGACGCCGGATTGCTTCATCCTACCGGGCTTGCAATGACGGGTACCGAGGGGCCTAACCCCAAGGCCGCCCGGACGCCTTGACATCCTTTTATTCTTTTTACCTCATCTTTCATCCTTTTTACTTTACACTCCCTAGACCGCTTCCCCGGACGACTCGTCATCCGCCTTGCGGCGGCCTCATTTTTCATCACTCATTTTAATCGTTCTGCCTTCTTGTACCTTACCTGTCTGTCGCGGTAATGTTATAATGGCCAATATGAAAAGAATGCTCGCTTCCATTTTTTTTATGCTCGAGGCGCTTGCCTGCGCCGGCGCTCAGGATGAAAAGGCGGTTATCAAGATTTACCCGCTGGAGGCGGAGGGTACCAGCCAGGAAGACGCGCGGCTGCTGGAGACCCTTATATACTCTTATTTCGCCGATCGCGGAAACTTGATGGTAATGCGGCTTGGCGGCGCGGCTGATGAACCGGACGCGCTGCCGGACTATTTTGCAAAAATCAGCCTGCGTTCCGACGGAGACGGGCATATTTTTGAAATCGTTATCAGCGACGCCGCTTCCCGCGAACTTTCCCGCCAGGCAGCCAGATATAAATCGACAAAGGACATCGCTCTCAATATGCATAACATCGTGAACGCGGCGTTCGAGCTCCACGGCGGCCCCGAAGAAGCGTCCGAAGCGCCGGATGCCGGACTCATTGACGAGGAAAAAATCTTGGGGCTCTGGAGCGGCGACACGGGAATAAAACTGGTCAGGATACTGCCGCACGGCAGGGCATTCGCGTTTTTCACGTCCGGCGTGAACATGATGCTGTCCTACAAAATTGAAAACAACACGCTCATAGTCGGGCAGGTTTCCCCAAACAATGAAAATTTCTACTACCCGCTGCCGTTGCCGATCGCGAAAGTGCTAGCCAAGGAAGCCGAGCCAACGCGCTGGGAATTCATGCTTTATGAAAATGACAACATACTAAGAGGCGAACGGACAGAAACGACTGTCGAATTCGAGGACTATGAAAAAATAGTGATAAGGCACAACAGCGTGCGGAAATCAGAATGGAGCAGAATGCAACGCTAAACGGATTTCAGCGGACGGCGGAACGCTAGGAAGAACGAACAGGATGCCGCCTACCGCCGCAAGAGCCGACGAGAACGCTGCCTCTCCGCCTGTCAAAACGCCCACCGGACTCGCCGCATAACGCGGGCGGCTGTCGCCGCGATTGCCCGCTCATAGCTGGCGCAAGTCGATACCCGTGATGTTTTCGGCGGGAAGGGAAAAAACGATGCCCTCAGCTTTGGAAGCGACGCCGTGCGATTTGCTTACCGCTTCCATGATAGGCACCTTCTTTTCCCGCGCTGTAAGGATAAGGATTACTTCCTTTTCGTACTGCACGGAAATTCCGAATATTTTTGCGGGGCCAGTCTTCATTAGACCGCGCGCGTTGATAACGGTGCCGCCTCCCGCGCCGGCCTCCCGCGCGACAGTCATAAATTCCTCGCTGTACCCCTGATTCATAATCGCCACTATAAGGTCAAATTTTCTATCCATCTGTTTATCATCCTTTCCATCGTTATCATCCGTTTGGATGTTAGCCGCCGTACCTTCCTTTAACAGACTCAACGCCGGCTGGTTTATCGCCGAAAGAGGCACTGCAAAACCGATCCCCGTGCCCGGATGGTTCAAGCCAAGTTTCCGTCCCACCTCGTATATAAGATGAGGTATCATCGCCTCCTGCTCCAGCGATATTATCACGGCCTTTTGCGACGAACCGATACCTAGAATATCGAGTATTTCCGAACTCGCTGTCCCGCGCCCCTTGCAAACAAAATGATAACGCGGGTTGTTCTGGCTGAATACCGTGCTAACGCTTTTTATCTTGCTCCAGTCAACGATGAATACCGCCAGCTTTAAAACAGGTGAATCTTGTCCGCCGTTCTTTTAGTAGTCTACCTCCGGGTATATGATGATTCTTCCCGCCTCTTCCGCACGCAGCGCGCCAACTCCCGTCGCAGCCTTCTTCAGCTTGATGTTGTATATAAGCCCCACGCCCTGAATCATGATGAGAGGGGAGAGTGCGACAAGGGCCACGACGCCGAAGGCGTCCCTCATCATATCGCCGCCCGACCCGATGCATACGCCTATGGCGAGCGGCAACAGGAAGGTTGTCGTGAGCGGGCCGGAACATACGCCGCCTGAGTCAAACGCTATTCCCACGAAGATGCGCGGCACAAAGAATGTCATAGCGAGCGCAACGATATAGCCCGGCACGAGTATATATATCAGCGGGATATGCAACAGGATGCGCGCCATAGTGAGGCCGAGTGCCGTTGCCATGCCTATCGCCAAGGCGCGGGCCATCGTTTTTTGCGGTATAGCGCCTGAAGATATTTCTTCAACCTGCTTGTTAAGCACATGAACGGCGGGTTCTGCCATGACTATAAAATAGCCGACCAGCATTCCAAGCGGTATCAGAAACCAGCGCATCGAAGAGGCCGCCATTTCTTCCCCGAATAGCAGTCCTACGGGGATAAAGCCCACGTTTACGCCTGTCAGAAAGACGAGCAGCCCTATCAGCGTGTAGAAAAAACCCATTCCGATACGCTTAAGCTGGTGCATCTTGTACCGGCGTGAAACCAGTTGAAAGACAAGAAAGAAGAACACGAGCGCGGCGAGCGCCGAAACCACCTCTTTCGTATATATCGGAAGTTCACGCAGAAAGCTGGCTACGGCGTCCCGCGATGTGGCGATGTCTGGAATAGCCGGCATTCCGGTATCAGCCCCTTGCGGTTTGAAAATGATACCAAGCGCCATGACCGACATGATCGGGCCGATACTGCATAGCGATACCAGCCCGAAGCTGTCGTCCTGCGATCCCTTATCGCCCCGTATCGACACAACGCCGATACCCATCGCCAGTATGAACGGAACCGTAATCGGGCCGGTCGTTACGCCGCCAGAATCGAATGCCACCGGAATAAAATTGTACGGCGTAAAGTATGCCATCACGAAGGTAATGACATAAAGAATCACAAGCAGCAGGGACAGCCTTATCCTGAACAGTATGCG
>JAIRSQ010000140.1 GCA_031255395.1 Spirochaetaceae bacterium
ACTCATTACTCACTGCTCATTCCTCATTCCTCACCGCTTAACTATATATAATCTATATTCTGTCTACTTATATACGATATGCCGGCTTTTTTGTACTTGACCTTTTCGATATGTTTACAGTCTAATAAAAGCATGTTCAAAGAAGGAGCCCGTCAATATCAAGGTTTTCATAATTATAAACGCCGCGGCATTCGGGACAAGATTCTGGTTTCGTTGGCGCTTGCCGCCGTCTGCGTTGGATTTGCCGTCCTTATTATAAACACAAGACGCTCGGCTATGGCGCACGCGGATCTGGCGCGGCTCTGGAACGAGGGAAAGTATCAGGAAGTATACGACGAGAGCCAAAAACAGCTTGAAGAAAAGCCGCTTGACGTTTTCCCGCTGTCGATGCGCGGCTACGCGGCGTACCAGATCGCCATCGCGCAGATAAATTCTCAGGACGAACAGAATTACATTGATGAATGTATCCTCACGTTGCGAAAGGCGCTTTTAAGCAAAGGGAGCGACGGCAACGGGGCTTTGCGCTACGTTCTTGGCAAAGCGTACTTTGCCAAGGGTCCGGCTTACGCGAATCTGGCGATAACGTACCTTGAAGAAGCCGCGGCGCTGTCATATTACGCGGACGATATTCCCGAATATCTGGGTATTTCTTACGCGCGGACAGGCGATTACCGCAAAAGCGTAGCCGCTTTTTCCGAAGCGCTGGTTCCTGTTCAGGACGGAGACGAAGACGAAGACAGCGCTCCGTCCGACATTCTGCTTCTTGCAATAGCGCGCTCGTACATGGAAATGAACGAGTACGACAGCGCGCGCGCGTACCTGGTACGGTGCGTCGAAACGTCAAAAGATTTTTCAGTAATCGCTTCGGCGCGGCTCCTTTTGGGAAAAGCGTTGATGAATATGGGAGATATTGATGGCGCGGAGCGGGAATATTTAGGTATTTTGGAAGAAGGCGGTGAACAAGCGGACGTTCATTACGAGTTGGGCGCGCTTTACGCCGAACGCGGCGAAACTACGCGGGCGCGCGCCGAATGGCGCAAGGCTTTGCGTCTGGATCCTGCTTACTCGCAGGCCATAGCGCGTCTTTCAATGTGATTTTTAATGTTTCTTTTTAAGATAATGTATATTCGGAGGGAATATGTTTGGGCTAAAATCATCGGACATAGGCATAGATTTAGGCACTTGTAACACGCTTGTTTATATACGCGGAAAAGGCATAGTGGTTGACGAACCTTCAGTTGTCGCCGTGGAACGCGGCACAAAAAAAGTCATGGCGGTCGGGCGCGACGCCAAGCGGATGCTGTGGAAAACCCCCGAAAATATCATCGCTATAAGGCCGATGAGGGACGGCGTTATAGCCGATCTTGAATCTACCGAAAAAATGATACGGTACTTTCTGGCAAAGGCGCTTCCCCGCCATTTCCGGTTTATCAAACCGCGCATGATCATAGGAATTCCGTCCTGTATCACGGAAGTTGAGCGCAGAGCCGTCGAAGAGTGCGCCTACAAAGGCGGCGCCAGGGATGTCATGGTTATCGAGGAAAGCCGCGCCGCCGCGATCGGCGCGAATATCCCGATTTTCGAGCCTGCCGGACACATGATATGCGATATAGGCGGCGGCACGACTGAAATATCTGTCATCTCGCTGGGCGGCATGGTGGTAAGCAACGCAATAAGGCTTGGCGGCGACGAATTTGACGAGGCTATAGTCAAGCACGTCAGGAGCGTTCATAACCTGATAATCGGCGAGCAGATGGCTGAGCGGCTAAAAATAGAGATAGGCAACGCGTCGCCGGATAAAACGATAGAAAAAGTGGAAATAAAGGGCGGCGACGCCATCACCGGCCTTCCGCGCCGCCTCGAAATTGACTCCATCGAAGTTAGCGAAGCCTTGCAGGACCCGGTCAACCAGATCATCGACGAGGTTAAAAAAACGCTGGGGCAGACCCCGCCCGAATTGGCCGCCGATATTGTGGATCAGGGCATAGTGATGACTGGCGGCGGTTCGTTGCTCAAAGGACTGCCAAAACTCATTTCCAAAGAAACCAACGTTCCCGTGATCGTCGCGGAAAACCCGCTCGAATGCGTGGCGCTCGGCGCGGGAAAATATTTTGATAATGTTCACGGTTTTGACACCGCGCGCAATATCTACGACAGCATCAACTGATGGCAAAAGGCGGCAAGAAACAGAAAAAACGCATAAGCGCGGATGTTTATGTTATGGCGGCACTTATGCTGTTTTCGTTTTCCCTGTTATTGTTTTCTACCCGAAGTTTTGTCATCAGTTTCAAAGACGCGGGACTGTCGCTTTTTTCAGGCATAAGAGGGAGTATATACGCCGTTTCTTCCGCCATTTCCCGCACGGCGCTTTCCGTTAGCGAACTTGTAACGTTGCGGGGTGAGTACAACGAACTGCTTAAGCGAATCTCGGATTACGAATATCTTGAACGTAACGCCGCAGGCATACGCGCCGAAAACAACCGTTTGCGGGAACAGCTGGATTTTTCGCGTAGCCTGCGCTACAAGCATATTCCGGTAGAAATTTCAGGCCGCGATCCCGATAACGTTTTTTCGGCGTTTGTCATCAACAAGGGGAAGAGGCACGGCATCGAAACCAATATGCCCGTAATAGCGTTCCAAAACGGGATGCAGGCTCTGGCCGGAAAGGTGATACAGGCCGGCCATGTTGAAAGCCTTGTGATGCCCCTTTACGACCAGCGTTGTTTTGTGTCAGCCCGTCTGTCTCAGGCGCGTTACGAGGGCATAGTGGAGGGACAGGGCTCCCCTGCCCTCCCCCTGTTGCTGCGCTCGCTCACTAAGCGGGCTCTGGAAGATATCAGCACGGGCGATATTGTCGTTACGAGCGGCATGGGCGGCGTATATCCGGCAGGCATAACGCTGGGACGGGTCAGCGGAATTCTGTTTCGGGAATATGAAACTTCCATCGAACTGGAATTGGAAAGCGCTCTGGATTTCTCGCGGCTTGAATATGTTTTTGTTCTGGAGAAAGAGAGCGAATGACCAGGAACATAATCTGGACAACGGCACTCGTCACGCTGGCGGCTCTTATTCAATCTACCCTGCTGTCGCCGTTGTCCGTATATTTTTACGCTAAACCCGACATAGCGCTGGATATTCTTGTATTCGTCGCGTATATGAACGGCATGATGACAGGCCAGCTTTCCGGCTTTTTTTCCGGCATTCTGTTGGATTTCCTGTCAAACGCCCCGCTGGGGCTTAATATGTTTGTCCGAACCGTTATCGGAGCGGTCGGCGGACTGCTGAACGGAGCTTTCCTGCTTGACAAAATATTTCTGCCCGCCGTCCTTTGCGCCGGAGCGACCGTGTTAAAGGCCTGCATACTGTTTCTGCTTAACAGGCTGTTCGCCGGCGCGGTCCCCGCCTACACGCTGGGCGCCCCCGTCTTTTGGGTAGAGCTTGCCATGAACGTAGTCCTTGCTCCGCTAGTTTTCGCGCTGATGAAGACGATCCGCGGCCTGACTGCCGGACGCAAAAGTTAGCTGCCTCTCCCCTACCCTGCCGCTACCAGTCCCAGCTTTTAAGTCGGCGGCCTATGGCCGACGCTATCAGGGAGGAGCAGAAACGCTTGGCTTCGCGCTCCGGTCCGCCGTCCAGTTCCAGTCCTGCCGCTTCCTGGGCGCTGAGCGCCGAGCTTGCTTTTAGCCATCGATAGGCGGCCTCTGACATCCCGGCAGACGTTATCGCGCTGTTCGCTCCCGCTCCGGTCAATTCCGCCCAGTTCCGCAGGAAATGTATGAATACGCGCGAAACGCCGGAAGAGTCGGCGTTGTCCAGCGCGTCCAGCGAGGCATTTGCCTGTTCCAGCGCCTCGGCCCAGTCGCAGCCGCCTCCGAAACTTGCAAGAATTGTATCCGCAATGGCCGCCGCGGCCATGCTCCTGTCGTAGCTTTCCCTGATGCCGGGACGCCACTTCTTTACATCAAAATCGGTTACCTTGCCGCGATCCAGCGCTGAATCTCGCGCCGGGCCGCGATACAGGTAGAGGTCGCCTGAATGGAACGGCGAAACGCTGGAGCGCAGGCGGCTTTTAGGGCCTCCGTAGACATAGGCGCGCGTTACGCCTGTTTCTGAAGCAAGAAAGAAGGCCTCGCGGTTAGACTCTCCGCACGGGCGCAACTTTAGGACGAGGGCCGAACAGACACTGTGGCGCGTCATAACCTTGCGGCGCGCCCGCGCAGCATGAGGTCTGCCAGAACGAGCGCCGTCATCGCCTCTACGACCGGCACGGCGCGGGGGCAGACGCAGATATCGTGCCGTCCCTCTATTTCAATTTCCGCCTCGCGCCCCGTCCTGTCAACCGTAAGCTGCTTCTTCGCTATCGAAGGGACAGGTTTGAAGGCGGCGCGGAACGCCAGACAGTTGCCGTTGGATATGCCGCCCAAAACGCCGCCTGAATTGTTGCCGGAATAGCTGATTCTTCCGCCGTTGTCCGACCCGCCGCGAGCTGGCACTGCGTATCCGGCGAGCGGCCTGTCGTTGCTCTCTGAGCCTGACATGGCGGCGGAACCGAAACCCGCGCCGAATTCTATGCCTTTGACGGCTCCTATGGACATAACGGCCTGGGCCAAAAGAGCGTCGAGCTTGTCGAAAACAGGCTCGCCAAATCCGACGGGCAGTCCGTTCGCGCGGCACTCCACTACTCCGCCCGCGCTTTCCCCCGCGGCTTTAAGTTCGTCGATTTTTGCGGCGATTTTTGCGGCCGTGTCGCGGCTTGGAACGCAAAAGCCGTTTTTTTCCGTAATGTCAAAATCGCCGCAGCCAGGGTCAGGCGCGGAAATTCCCGCTATCGAGCGCGTCCACGCGTTTACGGTCACGCCGTTTTCGGCAAGAAAAGCCTTGGCGACAGCCCCGGCGGCGACACGCGCCGCCGTCTCCCTTGCCGAACTGCGCCCTCCCCCGCGATGGTCCCTAAGGCCGTACTTAATCTCCCAAACCATGTCCGCGTGTCCGGGACGGTACACGTCTTTCAGTTTGTCATAATCCCGCGACAGTTGCCCGGTGTTGCGTATAACGATGGCGATAGGCGTGCCGAGCGTACGCCCCTCGAAAATTCCGGAAAGTATTTCCGGCTCGTCGGCTTCGGAACGCGACGTCGAGGCCGCGCTTCCGCCCGGCCTTCGCCGCGCAAGCTCACGCCGAACCGTATCGGCGTCAAGCGCCAAGCCGGCGGGACAACCGTCAACAACGCAACCGACCGCCGCCCCGTGCGATTCTCCAAACGTGATTGCCTTAAATATCTGTCCGAAACAGTTACCGGCCATGAAAACAGACTATATTTTTTACGGGACGCATGCAACCCGCCGCTTTTTCCGTAGCAAAACCGGACTCCCGTTCATTTGAACAGGGTTTCAGCCAGAGTCGGTATCGAAACAAAGTTGCCGATCATGCCGCCGATAGAGGACAGGAAAAAGACGAGCAGAGCGCGAGTTATACGGTTCGAGTAAAGCCCTTTGACGCTGGTAAGGCTTTCGCTAAGGCTTTCCGCGTCCACGACGCGCGGACGGCGAAGCAGGGCCTGAGTTACGCCGGAGAAAACGCCAACACCGATAAACGGAGACAGCGTCGCTATCGGAGCGCCGAGAAACGATACAAGTATCGCGAGCGGATGGGCGAGAGCGAGCAGGGAACCCGCCGCTGCGAGCGATCCGTTCCATAACGCCCATCTTGCCAGCATTTCAAGACTCACGCCGGCTCCCGCCCGGAAAAAGCCCGCCGCTATGAGCGCCGCTATTATGGCGGGAATTGCCCACGCTGCTATCCTGCCGCCCGGCCCCGGAGTCGGCGATGTTTCCAACTCGCTAACATCGGCGTCCTCCGCTCCGTCGGCGATTTTTTCGATACGTTCCCTGATCCCTTCAAGATGGCCTGCCCCCACTACCGCCGCCGTCTTGCCATCCGGCACGGAAGAGTGCCAAATCTTGGCGGCAAGATACCTGTCCCGCTCGTCGATAAGCGTTTTTTTTACTTCCGGCAGATAGTCCGCAAGTTCCTTCATCATGCCGTCAAGCTCGCTCTGTTTTTTTAGGTTTTCTATTTCCGCTTCGCTTAGCTTTTCTGTCGTGAACGCGCTGGAAAGCAGTCCGGCAAGCAGTTTGCATTTGCTCCAAAACCCGCATTTTGACCAAGCCCGCCTCAGCGTAAGCTGCACTTCGCGGTCGCATAGCGAATACGGGACGCCGAGTTCCTCGGCCGCTTCCACGGCAGAGCGCATCTCGTCGCCTGGCTTCACGCCCAGTTCGTCTCCCAGCCTGTACTGGAAACTTGACAGTATCAGGTTCGCTATCAGCAGAAAGCCCTTGCCTTCGCGGATTACCTTTACTATATCGAGCCGTTCCCAATTGTCTTTTCGCGTCATCGACTCGAAGCGCCCGATGTCAAGCTCTACGCAGACCATCCCCGGCTTCTCGTTCAGGATGACGGAGCGCGCCTCGTCAACGCTTTCCCGCGAAATATGCGCCGTCCCTATCAGTATTATCTCGCGTCCGCCGGAAAGCCTTAAATCTATCCTAGTGCTGTCGTTTTCGCCCATTGTCTAGCTCTTTTCGCTAGCGCCGGTTTCGCCGCCGCTGCCTGTTCCGTCGCCGGCGCCTCCGACACGCACGCTCCGCTCCTTCATAATCCATTCGTTCAGCCGCCATTCGACAATATCCGTCCGGTTCATATCGCGAAATTCGATAAACAGCTTGTCCGCAAGCATGGGATTGCCCCTTATGTCATAGTAATTTGCCATATAAAACATCATCCTTGCCTTGAGCGCCTGATTTTTTTCCCTTTCTATGCGCCGGATCACGTCAGAATCGCCTGAAAAATCAAAAAACAGGCGCAAAACATAGTAATCCAGCTTTTCGCGGCTGATTTTCCGCATAGCCTGCTCCACAAACGGCCTTACTTCGTGAGGTTTCACGCCGCCTTTGAGCATATTGACCGCGGCCAGCATCGCGTAGCCGCTTTCGTTCGGAGCGGACTTGTAAGCCGCTGCAAAAGCGTTCGCTGCCTCAGCGTATTTTCCTTTCTTCATCCGCTGAATGCCGAGTCCCTCAAACGCGAAGTAATAGTCCGGCCTTAAACGGGCAAGCGTTTCATAATCGCGCTCCGCTCCGTCAACATCCTCCAGTTCGTCGCGAATCCCCGCGCTGTACACATACGCGATGAATATGTCGGGATTTAGCGCGATGGCGGCGTCAAATTCAACAAGGGCTTCGGGTTTCCGCCTTGTTTCAAGCAACGCTCGCCCTTTGTCGTAACGAATCCAGTAATTGTCCGGATCGATAGTCTGCGCGACCTCAAGGTCAGCGAGAGCCTTATTAATCTCGCCGGTTTCGCGATAAAAACGCCCGCGCTCGCAGTACGGCTCGCTCCGTCCCGGGTAAAGCTCAACTGCCCTGTTGAACAGCGTTTCCGCCTCATTCGGCTTGCGTTCGAGCCGGTAAACGTTGGCCCTGCCTATCGTAGCGCTCATATCGAGCGGACTCGCGGCCAAGGCGCGGTCAAAACTTGACGCGGCGTCTTTCAAGCGTTTCGCGCTGACGAATATTTGGCCAAGATCGTTAAGCGCCGGAACATGATCCGGCGATGCGCTTACGATTTTTTCAAGCAATAGACGCTGTTCTTTCGGCCTGCCGGAAGCCTCCTCTATATTAGACAGTATATAACGGCTCTCAACGTCGTTTTCATCCTCGCTGACGAGCGTTTCCGCGACTTCGCGCGCTTCTTGCAGTCTTCGCGCCGAGAGCAGCACGGACGCTTTTAGCTGTCTGTTCCGCTTAAGGGCGGCTTCTTCCGGCGGAAGCTCGTCGAAAAGCGCGATAGCGCCGTCTATGTCGCCAGATTCGAGCCGTGCCCTAAGTTTGTCGATAAACCGCTCGGCAGGCGGTTCTTCCGTTATCGCGGGCACTTCCGGAACGCTTGCGCGCTGAACGGAACCGCACGAGGCCGCAAGCGTGATAACGCCGCAAATAATAAACGCGGCCGGGACGGCCGCCATCCTTTTTAGAAAACACATAACGCTATTATCGGCATTCCGGCCATAAGAGGTAAGGGACAGACAGGAGCGAAGTTTGCTTGCGGCTAACGGCGGCGCCTCCCGCCTCGCTTACGGCGCGCGTAGGGCGGCCTCCGGCACGGATTTTTCGCGCAGCCGTTTAAGCTCGAAGAATATCATGACGGCGGTAACGGAGACGGATATGCCGTCCGCTACGGGCATTGCGGCTATAACGCCGTACAGTCCCCAAAGTTTTCCGAATATGAACACGCACGGCGCCAGCAGGATGATTTGCCTGAGCATGGAAAGCAGTATGGATATTTTCGGGCGGCCTGTAACGGCAAACATATTTGACGACACGATTTGAAAGCCGGTCAGCGGCAGTACCAGCAGGGCCGTGCGCAACGCGAAGGCCGTGAGTCTAGTAAGAACCGGGCTTCCTTCCGGCACAAAAAGTCCCGTGATGCGAGCCGGAAAGAATTGCGCTCCGATGAATCCGGCCGTACAGACGCAGGTCGCCGCCGTTATTGCCAGCAAATAAGCCTTGCGCACGCGGTCGAACTTTTTTGCTCCGTAGTTAAAGCCTAAAACCGGCTGCGCCCCTTGGTTTATGCCGAAGACGGGCATAAGTATCAGCATTATAAATGAATTGACGATGGTCATGGCGGACAGCGCGACATCTCCGCCGTTTGCGATGCCGAGCGACGCGCCGCCGTACCAGCCCATACTCGTGTTTATCAGCAACTGTACGCCGGACATCGCGAACTGGAGCAGCGCGGCCGCGGAGCCGAAGGCGGCTATCGTTTTGCATATCGCAAGCGACGGCCTGAACGTTTTCAGCCTTATCCGTATCAGCGCCTTGCGGCTGAAACTGAAACCAGTTATCCAGAGCGCGGAGCAGAACTGCGAGACTATCGTGGCCAGCGCGGCCCCTTCGACACCCCATCCGAACACGAATATGAAAAGCGGATCAAGCGCCGTGTTGAGCCCGGCGCCAAATACCATCGACAGCAACGACATCACGGGAAAACCTTGAGCGCGACTGCAGTGCGAAAGCCCGAAACCAAGCTGGAAAAACATCTGTCCGTACAGGATGATTCGGTAGTAGCGGCGGGCGTAGCCGATGGCAGCGCTGCCTTCCTCGGCGCCTAGCATGGCAAGGAGCGGATCGAGCATGGCAAGTTCCAAGACGGCAGTTACGATTCCCACGGCGGCCAGCAGGAAGAAACAGTGATTCAGCGCGTTCTCCGCTTCGCCCCGCCTTCCCTGCCCCATTCGCACGGATATCATGTTAGCCGCTCCAACTCCGAACAGCATAGCAAAGGCCATCGACAGCGTCATCAGCGGCATCACGAGCGAAATTCCGCCAAGCGCGATCTCGTGAACGCCCCGCCCGACAAAAACGCGGTCAACCACATTGTACAGCGCGTTGAGCAACATACCGCCTATCGACGGTATAGAAAATCTGAGCAGTAAAAGCCCTACGCTCTCTGTCCCCAGCCTTTCCGCGGCGTCTCCGGCGGAACGCGGCGGCCCGTCTTGTTCCGGCAGTTCTTTCCGCTCAGGCGGACACTCACCGTTTTTCACGCGGCCCCGCGCTCGGCCTTCCGCCGTTTATAGAAACCGGCAAATGAATCCATAGTGCCGTTTACGATCCGGCCGCTGTCTATTCCGGCCTCGTCCATTACAAGGCGCGCCGTCTCGAAATTGCCTACGTCCTCCCAATAGTGGGCGTCGCTGCCACAACTTACCAGGCAGCCGTGCCGCGCGGCGAGGCGGGCTATCGTCTTGCAGTTTTCAAGGCTTCCCTTCCTGACCTTGAAAGAAGCGTTGTTTATTTCAAGCGCCTTGCCAAAACGGAGGGCGGCTTTTACGACCTCTTCGTAATCTACTGGATAGACAGGGTTTCCGGGGTGAGATATGCAATCAATATAGGGATTTTCCAGCGCGGCGAGCATAGCGCGGGTGTTTTCACGCTTTGAGTTCGGCGCGAAACAGGCTTCGTGCAATCCTGCCATCACAAAATCGAGCAATTTAAGGTATTTCACAGACAGATCGACGTTCCCAGACCCGTCCATTATGTTCAGCTCCACTCCCCTAAACAGTCTTACGCCCTGAATTTCCTTAGGAAGCACAGACAGGTTGCCGAAATAGTAGGGGTGCGGCAGTCCGTTCTGCAACGCCGGCCCGTGTTCGGTCAGTACGAAGCCCTTTAGTCCGTTTTTTTTCGCTCCTGCCACCAGTTCCGTTATCGTTGAATAGGCGTGTAACGAAGCTATAGAATGAGCGTGCGTGTCAACTTCGATGGTCATTCTCTTCTCCTTGTTCCATGATAGAGGATACCCGTTCATTTGCATACCCTTAGAGCTTGGCGTTACAGCCTGTTCTGCCGCCCGTAAAATCAGATTTGGCGGCTGTTAGCGCTCATACAGCTCATGTTTCCAGTAAATATATAATTTACAGTATCTTTTAATATACCTATTATTGCAATACACCATAGTGGATATTATTTTATACATATATACAATAAATCTTTATGCGGCGCGTTCGAATATCGAGTCTATTTGCGATGAAATTCCGCTTCCGTTTTCAATTTCCTGCCGATAAATAAATAAAGGCCGTTCCTATGAATATTACCGCTGTAAAATATTTGTCTGTTTTGCTCTGCGCCGTTCCGGCCCTGCCGTCTGCCGCAGCGACGGTTTATATAATGGCTCTTGAAACCGGAAGAACAGAAGCGGCAGACGGCAATGCCGCGGAAATTTGGGAAACCGGCATGATGGACGCGTTTTTTGAGGCGGGACACATAGTCAGCAACGCGCCTTCATTGCGAATTTCGCGGGCGGACGACGTTGAATTCGAAGAGGCGGCGAAGAAAGAATTAGAGGACGCGGCC
>JAIRSQ010000183.1 GCA_031255395.1 Spirochaetaceae bacterium
TGCCGGCGCTCTGGAGCGAAGGGCGGGGATGCTGTATAATCAGGGCATGGAGAGACCTTTGATAGCGCCTTCAATACTGAGTGCCGATTTTTCGGACATGGGGAAGGCGGTTGACAGCATAGAGGCGGCGGGCGCGGACTGGGTGCATATTGATGTGATGGATGGCAGTTTTGTGCCGCCTATTACCTTTGGAACGAAAATGGTGGAGGATTTGAGGGGCAGAACCGCGCTTCCGTTCGATGTGCACTTTATGACGCGGATGCCGGAAAACCACATTCAGCCGTTTGCGGAGGCGGGGGCGGATTACATAACCTTTCATATCGAGGCGGCGGCGCACGCTCACCGCATAGTTCAAAACATTCGCCGGCTTGGCAAAAAGGCTGGGATCAGCATCGTGCCGTCAACTCCGGTGAGCGCAATTAGCTGCCTTTTGCCATTTGTAGACCTTGTTCTTGTGATGACAGTTAATCCGGGCTATGGCGGGCAATCCTGTATTACGGAATGTTTTACAAAACTCGCGGAACTGGCGAGACTGCGCGATGAACAGGGACTTGGGTTTTTGTCATCGGTTGACGGCGGAATAGCCGAAAAAACGGCCGCGGATGCCCGCGCCGCCGGCGCGGACGTTTTGGTTGCCGGCTCCGCATTTTTCGGAGCTGCCGATAAGGCCGCAATCGTAAGAAAGTTGCGCGGAACAGCGTGATGGCGGTTCTGCGGAATTTCGCCGTGTTCGAAGGCGGGGACGGCAGCGGCACCAGCACTCAGCTTGAAATACTTAGCCGGAAGTTCCGCGACGTTTCAGCCGGGTTGCCTAATGCTGTTTTTACTTTCGAACCTACGGACGGCGCGGTGGGATGTCTGCTACGCGAGGCGTTGCGAGGCAAGATAAAACTGCGCGGCGAAACAATGGCGCGCCTGTTTTCGGCTGACCGCGTCGAACACCTGTACGGAGAGGACGGCATTGTTCCTCTTTTGCAGCGGGGCAGTTTTGTCGTATGCGACCGTTACACGCTCTCGTCGCGGGTTTACCAAGGGATAGAATGCGGCAACGAACTTCCGGCCAGCCTTAACAAAGACTTTCCCGCTCCTGAACTCATTCTGTTTTTTGACATAGACCCGGAATTGGCGTTTGAACGGCTCGCGAAACGAGCAAAAAAGGATGTTTACGAAAGTGCGGACTTCCAGCGTCGCGTCCGCGAACGCTACCTTTGTCTGCTCGATTCCTGCCGCTCAGAGGGCAGTCGCGTTGCGGTGATAGACGCCGCCGGACCGGTAGACCGCGTTGCCGAAGCGGTTTGGCAAAATATCGCCGAAATGCCGATAATAAAAGGATGTATCGGATAGTAGCTTGTAAGCGAAGCAATGCCGGCGGCCTGAAGACAGCTATCGCGTTTATTGCGGGGATAACCCTAATTTTCAACTGCGCCTTGCCGCTTGACGCGTACATCGTGCGGTACAAAGAGCAGTTTTACAGACTCTATCACCTTCACCATATCCAATACCCCGATGACACGATGGAAAATATCTACTGGTTGGAAAAAGCCCTTGCCGCGGATTTTTGCAACCCGCTGTATTCGGAAGCGCTGATAGAAAATGAAACCCAGTGGGAAAAATACCGCTATCTTTTTATGATGCATATCAACCTCAAATTGATAGAGCAGTACATTTTATTGGGCGGCAAATGGAACAAGCGAAACGCGTTCTTTTACAACGCTCCATGGAAAGAGCAAAATCTGGACAGCCTCAACACCGCTGAAACCTGCTTTCGCACGGCACTGTACTACTGGAACGACGCGAAGGCGTGGGCAGAAAAAGCGCTGGACAGACGTTTTCGTTTCATCAACCTGCAACGCGTTCAGTTCTGGGAGGATGAGGCGTCTCGCATCGGCGCCGGTTCCCTCGACTATGAAAAGACGCTGAACCGCGAGCTCAATCTGTTGCAACAGGTACGCGGGCAATTTGAAGCGATGGACGCGAGCGCTTACTAAACGGACTAGGATTTTTAATCAGAGGTTATTTGCCGATAATTGTTGTAGGAGTATAATTGACAGTATGAATATGAAACATCCAGGTTTTGCGCTGTTAACGGCGTTCTTTTTCGCCGTGATTGTTTCGCAGGCTTTTTCGCAGCAAAAACCGGACGCTATGGCCAGTTACCGGCAAGGACGCGATTTAGAGAGCAGGGGACGAGCGAGCGAGGCGGACGCTAAATACAGCGAGGCGGAAAATGTCTGCCTTGATGAAATCAGGAACAACGTAGCGACTATGGAAACCTACGTCGTGCTCACATGGGCATTGCAGAGGCAAAAAAAATACGGCGAGGTGATAACCCGCGGAAACGAGGCTTTGAGTATTCGCCGCGATTACCGCGTCATCGAGACCATGGGCGAAGCGTACTTTTATCTTGGCAATTTTGACGCGTCATTGCGCTATATGCAGCAGTACGTTGATAATGTTTCCAGCGGCGAGCGAACTTCCGTGGCCTACTTTTTTATTGGCGAGATATACCGCTTTCAGAAAAAATTTCGTTACGCCGACATAGCGTACACGATAGCGGTGCGCCTGACCCCCGGCATGACGCTATGGTGGTACAGGCTGGGGCAGGTGCGCGAATCCATCGGCGACAACCAGTTTGCTTCAGAGGCGTATGAAAACGCGCTTAAGATAGACCCTAATAACCGTCCGGCGAGGGCCGGTCTTGAAAGGACGCGGCAGTCTGCCGCACTCTCGTAAGGCCTTCTAGCAAGGTCGACTCGCGATTCTCAATTGGCAGTTAATTGGGAGCTAAGAGCGCTCAGAGTCCTCCCGTTGCCGTTTGAGGGCGGAGTTGCGGGGACGGGGTTTTGAGACGTTTTTACCGCCGAAAGGCCGGACTGAGCGTGGTTAGGCAGGGGGAGAGGCGGCTTGGAGGGGAATTTTGGCCGGTTCTCCCGGATGGGGTCTGACCCTAGCTTTCATCCTCCTCGAAAGAAATTTTACCTCTTCACCAGCCAGCGAAAGTTCCTCCCCCGCATCCCCGCTCCAACGCTCCGCCGCTTCAGGCGGCTCGCCTTCCATAATCCTAGACCGGTACCGGTCGCCCCAGATATGCCCCGTCCAGCCCTTCAGCAAGTTGTACCTTACGGCAAACGTCTGCTTTAGCCACTGCATTATCCGCGGCAATTGGAACCCGTCCGCCGGCTTGACGCAAAAGACGAGCAAATCGTCTTTCAGACACAGCCCGCGAATCTCGAAATCGAAGCGCGCCGAAGTGTCGGCCAAAGCCCTAGCGAAAAGCCTCAACGCCTGACGCGACTGGAACAACGGTTTCCGGTTGTTTACGGCTGTGCAGACTTCGTACCATACACCCTGTTTAAGTTCTCTTAAAGTTCTCATGCATACTTATGGCAGTGATATTCGGTTTTGCTTTGACTTTTTCTACTTTCCCTGCCACAAAGCGGTACTCTCATTGTTACGAGTAAGCGA
>JAIRSQ010000036.1 GCA_031255395.1 Spirochaetaceae bacterium
ATTCTTTTTGATGATGGTGAAAACGGAAAATCCCTGTGGGAGCGGATAAGGGAGCGCGATATTCTGCTACATTTTCCGTACGAGTCGTTCAATCCGGTGCTGGTCTTTTTTGCGGAGGCAGCCCGCGATCCTTCGGTAAGGGCGATAAAGGCCACGCTGTACCGGACGAGCGGCGATTCGCCTGTCGTGCGCTCGTTGAAGGAGGCCGCGCTGAACGGCAAGCAGGTGACGGCGGTCGTCGAACTCAAGGCGCGTTTTGACGAGGAGCGCAACATCATCTGGGCCAAAGACCTGGAGCAGGCCGGAGTTACCGTCATATACGGGCTTGCGCGGCTCAAAGTACACGCCAAGGCCGCCCTTGTGATTCGCGCCGAGGAAGGCGGCCTGCGTTCGTACCTGCACCTTTCGACCGGAAATTACAACGATAGGACGGCGCGGCTGTACGCCGACCTGTGCCTGTTCACCGCCGACAGGGATTTTGTCCATGACGCGGGCCTGTTTTTTAACATGATAACGGGTTATTCAAGCGTGGAAAAAACCCGCAGGCTGATAATCGCGCCGTTGTCGTTAAAAAGCCGACTGATAGAGCTTATCGAACGGGAACGCGCACAGGCCGCCCAGGGGCACGAGGCCGTGATAATGGCAAAGATGAACGCGCTTGCCGACACGGACATGATCGACGCGCTGTACCGCGCCTCGATTGCGGGCGTAAAAATCCGCCTTAACGTGCGCGGCGTATGTATGCTGGTGCCAGGCGTTCCGGGCCTCTCCGAAAACATAAGCGTCGTCAGCGTCATCGACCATTTTCTTGAACATTCACGGATAACATTCTTTCAAAACGGCGGCACCACGGAACTGTACCTGTCAAGCGCGGACTGGATGACACGAAACCTTGAACGCCGCGTCGAACTGATGTTCCCCGTCATCGACGAAAGCGTAAAGCGCCGCGTATACATCATCCTCGACTCGTTCTTTCGGGATAACTGCCACGCGCACAGCCTGCAACCAGACGGCGTATGGCAACGCCTGCAACCCACCCCCGGCGACACCCGCTTTCAAGTCCAAAAACACCTCGCGGAATGCACACGCCACCTGCACGGCGAACCATCCCAAAAACCAGCCTTCATCGTGCGAAAACCATGGTAAACAAGAGGTTTACTGGCGAGAGGTCTGGCGAGTCGTCCATGTCATAGGCGCTTTTCGTGCTAAATGCTATGCCTCTTCGGTTTTTGGGCGCATCCCGCCTTCGGCGGGTCGGGCTTTCCGCTCCAATTCCTCAGCCTCCCTACGGTCGGCTTGCGGGATTTCCGCTTCAATCCCTTGCGCTTGGCTGACTGTCGCATGGGTCCTGTCAAACTGCGGCCATGTCAGGCGGTAGACGAATGAGCAATGGGGGCTACCGATAGGGGGTTGCGAGTCGGCTTTGCGATAATGCTGGGAAGTGAGTTAAGGCGAGGGGCCTGGCGAGTCGTCCGGGAAGCCGTCATTGCGAAAGGCCGCTCCGCCTGCGAAGCAGACGGCACGGAAGGGGATAATGACATGGTAACCAAAACCTCCACCCGCGTTCGCGCCGAAACAGTCCAGTGGCGAGAGGGCTGATGGAGTGGATGAGTAATGACCGGTAAGTAGAATATCTTTCATAAACTCATTAAGATTCCGATAATAGAAATATGCGGAATGATTTTATGGTGGGCGGACACTCAAAGTGCGGAATCGGACTCTTACTTGCCTTGGCTGGGATAGTTTTTTTCTGTGGAACGCTTTTTGCGGATGACGAAACGATCCATATAATAAGAAGCGGCGAGACCATCTACGGTCTGGCTCGCCAATACAACGTAAAAGTCGAAGAGATCCTATTTATAAACGGCATTGATGACGCCCGTAAGGTTCGGAGCGGACAGCATATCAGAATTCCGTCCAGATCCACGATGGTTTTGCCCATTAATCCCTACCCGAACGCGCCCGCGATAGGAGTGCACACCGTACAGAAAGGCCAGACACTTTTCGGCATTGCCCGTCAGTACGGCATTTCGCTTCAGGAGCTTAACGACCTTAACAATCTGCCGGAAAAATATGTCTTAAAAACTGGTGATATATTAAAAGTCCCTGTCGTACCCCAAACCACGGCGAGGGCTGCCCCGTCGGTGGTAGTTGTGGACGCGCCTGTTGTTACGACTGACAATACAAATATTAGCGTTATTATTCCGCCGATTTCAGGGCGCGAGGTCAACCTTTCGCTGGTTTGGCCGATCAATCCGAAAGAGGCCGCCTACATGACGGGAAAACTGAGCGGTGTGGCTATGATAGGCGAAAGAAGCGAAGGCGTTTACTGCATTTTCCCCGGAATCGTTATTTCAGCCGGCCCGTACCGAGGTTTCGGGCGGGTGGTTATCGTGAAGAGTACTGATGGCTATATGTATGTGTACGGCGGCTGTGAAACCCTGTCCGTAAAGGCCGGGGATAATGTTGCAACCGGGACGGAGCTCGGACGACTCGGCATTGACGCGGTGTCAGGTCAGGCTGCGCTATTCTTTATGGTTTATCAGAATAATAGTCCTGTTGATCCGGCTACAGCCCCAAGAAAATGATCGGCATGTCGGCTGTCCGGCAAAAGTATGCTTCTGGGCACAAATGAAACAGTTTATTTTGCGCTCCGGGCCGGATGAAAACGGTTTGGTACGACTGACCGGGGAGGATTTTCATTACCTTGCACGGGTACGCAGAATTCGTGCCGACAGTGTCATTAATTGCCGGTTGCCATCCGGCAAAGCGGCAGTTTTAAAGATAGTTCGTGCGGAAAAAAACACGCTCATTGCCGAGTGCTTGGAAACAAACGAGGAGGCGTGTGTTCAAAGTGAATTTCCGCCCATAATTCTGTTTCAAAGCATGGTCAAAGGGACAAAGATGGACCTTATTGTTCGTCAGGCAGGGGAAACGGGTGTAACGGAAGTCGTGCCGTTCTATTCGGAACATTCCGTGCCTCGCCTTGCCGAAGGAGCGGGTTTCGGGCAGACACGTACCGACAGATGGCGGCGTATTCTAAGGATGGCGCGACAGCAAAGCAATTCCGCCGTTTCCGCCGATGTTGCCGAGCCTCTAAGCGAGATTGAGCTTTTC
>JAIRSQ010000046.1 GCA_031255395.1 Spirochaetaceae bacterium
CGCGAGGAAATTGAGGGGCTTGTCGCCGCGTACAAACGCCAGCAAGAGGAGATCGCTCGTGCCGAGGACCTGATACGGCGTTTCCGCTACAAGGCTGGCAAGGCGGCGATGGCGCAGGAATTAATCAAGAGACTCGAAAAAATGGAGCGTATAGAGATACCGGAAAACCTTAAAAAGATAGCGATAACGTTGCCGCCGTCCCCGCATTCGGGACGAATCGCGCTCAAATTGGAGGGCGTCGGCAGGAGTTACGGCGAAAAGCGCGTGCTGTCCGGACTCGACTTCCTGCTCGAGACGGGCGATCGGCTACTTGTCGCGGGCGCGAACGGGGCTGGGAAGTCCACGCTGCTACGCATAATCGCCGGAGCGGACAATGGCGGAGAAGGTAAGGTAACATACGGCGCGGGCGTCGTGAGCGCCTACTTTTCTCAGGAATCCGCCGAAGCCCTGATCGAAGCCTCTCAGGACGCGACCGTTCTTGGCTTGCTCGAAGAAGCCGCCCCGACGCCGCTCGTTCCGCGCCTGCGCGACATGCTCGGCGCGTTCCTGTTCCGCGGAGACGACGCGTTCAAGAAAGTCCGCATCCTTTCGGGCGGCGAAAAGAGCCGCCTCGCTCTGTTGCGCCTGCTGCTCCGCCCGGCAAACCTGCTGATACTCGACGAACCGGCGAACCATCTTGACTTGTACGCAAAAGACGCTCTGCTGGACGCGTTGCTGTCATACTCAGGCACTATCGTGTTTGTCTCGCACGATCGCGCCTTCATGGAGGCCCTGTCCCGAAAGACCCTCGCTCTGAGTCCCGGCGGCGCTTGCCGGCTCCATTACGGCGGCTATGCAGATTATCTGGAAACAAGGCAGGGCGAAGAAGCGGCGGAGGAGCGGCCTGCCGGAAGCGGCAAACAGCCGCGGCGGACGCCGTCCGCCGCGGCCGCCGCCGCCGATGCCTCCGGCTCAGGCGCCGCGCGGAGGGCTAGGGAGGCTGAAAAGGCGCGGGCCGCCGCCGTCCGCCGCATGGAAAGAGCGGAAGCCGCCCTCATAGAACGCCTCGACGCGCTCGAAACGGAAAAGAAGTCCCTTGAAATCCAGCTTTCAGAACGCGAGGTCTATACTTCCGGAGAAAAGAGCCGCCAAATTCGCGCCCGCCTGTCAGAAATAGCCGCCGACATCGACCTCTGTTCCGAAGACTGGGAGCGCCTAGCCGCAGAGATGGACGTTAACCGCCAGGAGCGAACCGGCGTTGGCGGTCGGGTCAACGCGGTTCAAGCCTGCCCCTCGCCGTTCCGTTAACCGTCGACAAAAGCCATTCGTCCTCGTACAGGCGCAGCATGGCGAGCAGTTTGCCGGACGTTCCGTCATACCATGCGAGAGAGCCGTCTCCGTCCAGAGCGGCAAAGCTGCCGTTAAGCGGCAAAAGTTTTTGCGGAAACGCTGGAGCGCGGCCAGCGAATGTCAGATCGCCGTCAGAGATAATGAACGCGCCCTCGCCTCCGGCTGTCGCCGCGTAACGCTCGTCATCCGCCCCGTACTCTATGAACGAAAATTCGGTATCCTCGCCGTCATACGATAAGATTACCGGAGAATTCCGCGGGTTTTGCGTGTCAAATTTTATCACTTCCGTTTTGATCCTTCGTTCAACGGACCGCAAAACGGCGCTAAAAATGCTGTTACGACGGTTTTTATAGAGCATGAAGGCCATGGACGCGGGGTATTCCTCCGGCAGGGTTTCGCCTGAAACATAGTCGACAAGCAGGAACGGGGCGGCGGGTTCCGCTTCCGACCCGCGCGCTATAAGCATTCCGCGCCCGTCAACGAAGGCCGCGTCGAGCGAAAGGGCGGCGGCATACGAAAACACGGGCCGCCTGTCTTCGAGCGAAAATACCGTTATGCCGCCCGAAAAGTCCAAAAACAGCGCGTTTTTGCCGTATATTGACGCGCTCCGCAACCGGCGTAACGCGCCGGAATCGCCAATAGCTACGGCATCCCGCGCGCCCTGTTCTTCAAACGTCTTTGCAAACGGAAAATCGCGAGCGCTGCCGCCGTCCGCCCCCGCTCCGTAACGCCAGAACAGGAAGGTTTTCCCGTCGTCAGTCGCGACTCGGTTTGCCGTGCCTGAGTCAAAAAGAATGACGGAATCCGCCTCCGGCTTTTCGTAAAAGCCGGAAGGTATGAACGCGCCTCTGCCGTTCCCGTCCGTGAACGCTATCCCTCCGTCAGCCGCGGCCGCGGCGTCTGTCAGCAGAGTCTGGTTCCTGAACAAAAAAAAGTCCGTACTTCCTTCCGCGCAGACGGCAAGCCGCCCGTCGTCGAAGCCTGTCAGCGCGCGCGATTCGCCGAGAGGCGCGGCGGCGGAAAAAGCCGCCTCCGCTTTTATAAACGTTTCGACACGCCGGACGAGGCCTTCACTCCCGTCATCGTCTCCATAGGCGTCTCCGGTATCGCCGGAGACGCCAACCGCAAAATCTTCGCGCGTGAAACCCTCGTCTTCGCCGTCCTCGCCGTAGGCGGGCGAAAGACGGAAAAACAAGGATTCGTCGCCGTCGGCGCAGAGCAAAACGCCTCCTTGAATTGACGGCGTTTTGTACAAAATTCTGCCGGAAACGGCGTCTATCACAAAAAGTTCCTTTTCATCCTGTCCCGCCAGAAAACGGTAACTGCCAAACGCCAGCGGCGAATCCAGATTTGCCGGAACGGAAAAACTTCGCGACAAGGTTAAATTGTCGATGTCCCAGTAAGACAGCGCTCCCGAAGGCGAATACGTTTGCAACGTCCGTTCCGTAGGACTGCTTGTCGCAAATGTAACCGGACACCCGCCCAGCCGTCCGCCTCGCAGCTCGCCGTTTTTGGGGTTATAAAACGAAAAGCCGTCGTTAAATCCCAAAACAAGATACTTCCCTTTTGCCGTGTAACCGCAAAACAGCACAGGCTCGGTGAACGATATTGAAAAAAGCCTCTCTTTTTTGACATAATCCCACACGGACACGCGGTAAAACCACAAACCGTCGCTTTCGTAAGCGGCGACCTCGCTTTTTCCCGGGCGCGCCGCGATTTTTTCGACGGGGCAGGAACTCAGTTGGAAACGTTCCCGCGCCCGCATCTCGTTACTGTCCCAGATTCCGATAAAGCCGTCTTCGCCCGCGCTAAGGACGCGTCCCGTTTCGTCAACGGCTATAAAGTTAACCGCTCCGCGGTGGGCAGGCGCGACAAATCCGATTTCGGGTAACGTTACCCAGCCGCCATCCGAATTTTCCCGCGCTTGCGCGGAAAACGCGATCGCAACGATCATAAAAGCCAGCGCCGCGGCCCGCTCCGCGCCCGCCTTCGGTCTTGCAATAAGCCGGAATTTACGCAAGTTCCCGAATGTCAAACGGCGTTTCCTGATACACATAATTTAGCCAGTTGGAAAAAAACAGATGGGCATGTGCCCGCCAGCGTACCACGGGCGGGAAAGAGGGATCATCGTTGCGGTAGTAGTTTTTCGGCACGTTTATCGGCAAGCCTTTGGCTCTGTCGCGACGGTATTCGGCGTCCAACGTCAATGGGTCGTATTCCAAATGTCCGTTAATGTATATTTCACGGCAGTTCCTCGCTGTAACGATGAACGGACTGCCGCACGGTGTCTGCGACTGTATGGAAAGCTCTTTTGCGGCTGTGATTGCGGCTCTGTCGCTCTCCGTATGACGGGACTGCGGGGCAAGGAATATGTCGTCGAACCCGCGGAACAGCGGCGTATGTTTTTCGTTCACATTATGGACGAAAACGCCGAACAGTTTGCTTGGCAACGGTATTTTCGGGACGCCGTAGTTGTAGTAAAGCCCGGCCTGCGCGCCCCAGCATATATGAAGGGTTGACCAAACGTGCTTTTTTGAATGCTCAAACAGTTCACAAAGCTCGTCCCAGTAATCAACCTCGTTGAACGGCAGCGTCTCGACCGGAGCACCGGTTATTATCAGTCCGTCAAACGGCTCCTTTTTTATCTTGCTCGAACTGGAATAGAACCTCTCCAGGTGTCCTGGCGGCGCGTTGCGCGCCTCATGCGTGTCCATGCGGAGCAGGGTAATATCCACTTGCAGCGGCGTATTCCCAAGCAAACGCAACAATTGTATCTCGGTCGTAACGGTTGTCGGCATCAGATTTACGATGGCTACCTTTATCGGGCGTATATCCTGTTTTTCGGCAAGCTCGGCAGCCATCACAAAGACATTTTCACGCGACAGTTCCCTGAAAGCGGGCAAATCGCTTGGTATATTTATAGGCATACTAAAATATACCCGCAAGCGGGCTTTGCGCCTAGATTTAGGCAAGAAAATGCCGCACGCGTAATGTCCGCCGCGCGGCTGGAATGACCGTCTTTTACGGAGAGGGCGGCTCCTGTTTCCAAAAGGCGGTAACGGCGGCTATATCGTTTACAAAACGTCGGCTGTTGGCGGCGACCCATTTGCGGGCCTCGCTAAAATCCCGCGCGGATTTTAGCGGCGGACATGCCGAACTAAACATATAGGGGAAGAAGCGGCGCAACGGCAGACGGGCGCGCTCTGCCTGTCCGTTTTCCGCATGGATGACGGGGGCAAGGTTTTTCAAAAAGAATCGCAAATAACTTTCGCCGGCCGTGCTGTTTTCGGCATGAATCGCGCCGTCAAGTCTAAAGCGTATCTGCTGGGTGCAACGTATCTCTTCGCCCCAAAGCCACGCGCGCAGGCCAAAATCTAAAAGCTGCCAGTACGGAGAATCAAGTTTCGGGTCAAAACCGCCCATGTCTATGAAACGCGCCCTGTCGTAAACGCCGGAAGCGTCGAACGGGTAGAGCGTAGGCTCGCCTTCTTTTACGGGGGGAAACGGCGCGGTTTCAAACTTCCTGCCGTTGACTACAGGCAAATACGCGTTTGGAAGCGTTTCAAAGCGCGTGTTCTGAAGCACCGGCGCGGTACATAGCCGTACGAAACGCTGTCTGTCTTCGGGGATTTTTGCGGGCATTCCGACTGTTTCTTCAGGTTTTAATAGCAGTCGCTCGACTATGCGCCCTGCGTCAAGGCTTAAAACCGGATGAAAATCGCTCCAAAGCGCTAAAAAGAGCGGCGTGTCCGCCTCCGCGGCGGCAACATTGATCTGTTGGCCTATGTTAGGGTTATCTTTGAACAAAACAAAACGCACAAACGGGAACAAATGCGACAATTCTTCAATATCATAACGCTCGCCAGCCGTTTCCATCGACAAAACATAATCAAAACCGCCGTTTTGAAGCTCTTTAAAGCAGGAATTCCGCGTGTATCTGCCGCCGCGCCCAAGTAAAACGGCGCATAGCCCGGCAGAAGAGAGCCGTTTTCCGCCGCCTAAGACGGTGTATGACGGGAACGAGCCGTTAAAAGTTGAATGTGTAGTATTCATCGCATTCCGAACACGGCCGGTCGTAACTGCCCTCGCATTGTCTCTCGTAACGCGCCTGCCCCCGACTCCAAATCGCATCAAGGCTTTCGGCGAAAGCGTTGCCCAAAACGGAGTCCGCCGCCTTGTCGCCGTCCGGTCCCGCTCCCGAACGGCAAACTGGAACGCTACCGTCCAAAAGCACGGGCATATCGCGCATAAGATGCCAGCAGGGACTGCGGTTTACGGGAGAAAGATCGGCGGCTGAAAGATCCGGTAGCAGGCCGCAAAATGAATCGTACTTTTGAATGATAATGTTCGCCCGCTCGGCCTTCCAGAACCTATAAAATTTTTCTATGCCTTCCTCGTTTCCCTTTGTCCTGACCGCCTGAACATAGCTGTCCTTGGGAAACAGCGCGATCACGGAACGGGCCGCTTCGACCGCCTCGTTAAAACCGTTCCCGCGCAACCTGGCATAGTACTTTTCGTCAGCGGCGTCGAGCGAAATTATCCATGAAACGGCTGCCATGCCGTTCTTTCGCGGCGCGGCCGCGGCGGATTTGGCTGCAAGCAGTTCAAAATCGGCCTTTTTCCAGCCAATTCCCGAAGTTTCGATAACAAGGGACAGCCCGGGACGGGTCAAGACGGCTTCAATAAGCTCTATTTTTTGCGGATGAAGCGCGATTTCGCCCCAAAGTGACAGATCAATCACCGCGTCGTCCGAAAAGTCAACGATTTTATCGAGCAGGCGCGCGAAATCATTCGCTTTAATGAAGGAATTTTCGGTTTTCGGGCTGTCCGCGGTAGCATATTCAAAATGAGAGGACTTGGGGTACGGGCATAGCGCGCAACGCTGAGGGCAGGCGGCGGTTGTCTGGATCTGGTAGAAAGCCGGCAAGGTGCGGAGCAGGGAGGGCTTTCGGGCGATCGCGCTCTCGACGAAGGCCGCCGACGAATCGGAGGCGGCGATCCCTTCCTCCCAAAAACGGCGCAACAGGAGCAGGTTGCGCCGCGAGCAGGCAGCCAGGGTCAGCCTGTGATGACGAAGGTCCACGGGCGAAATTTCAGTTTCTATGTCGAAAGCGTTTATGTCCTTCTGCAAAACGGCAAAAATCGTATCACGTTCGACGGGCGTTTCGTCATCGCCGTTTATTTTGGCAAGGATTCCGGCAGTTCCGGGCGACAGAATTTCAGGCGACAATCCTTCCGGCCAGCCGTCCGAGTAAGAATATTCGGCGGCTCCGCGTATATGCCTGTCCGCCAGCGCTCCGGCCAGCTTGGGATCCATGAACGGACAATCCGCCCACGCGAAATAGCTCAGGCTAAAACCTTCGCCCGCTTTTGAAAGCGCATGTAAAAAATTTTTTCTGTTCCACGAGGCCTCGCGCACAAGCTCTATCTGTTCGACGCTTTGCGGGAGCAACGTTTCGTCAAAGTCTTCAGTTGCCAGAACGACGATCTTGCGCGCCGTCGGAAAAGCCGCCGCCTTTCTTAGCGCGAGAGCGAAGGCGCTTTTCCCGTCAAAGACCTTTTCGAGCCCGACGGGACTAAGTCTGCCCGCAAACAGTATTACGGCGGCGTACTCTCCGCTCACGCGGAGCCGCCCGAACGCGCGGTTCCGTCAGGCAGTCGTCGGCGGCGCGTCATTTTTTCGCATTCTATCATCATAAGAATATCGGCTAAAACGGACTAAAGGTAAACGGCGCGACGGGCGGCGCGCTTTGTCAGTCGAATTCGTTGAGTTCTTTTGAGATCGCGTCGTAGAGGGCGCGCGATTTTTCGAGCAGCGGGCCGGGCTTGCTTTTTGACGATTTCCCAATCCCGAACATCTTTGCCAGATTCCGCTTTATTTCGTTCAGCGCGGCTGAACGGTACTCCGCGTTGTTGGTGTTCCCGTATTTGTATTGGAGCAGTCCCTCAACATAAAGAACGCCTTCGTAACCGTAGTTTTTGTCCGAGTCGGGGCCAAGATTTATCATGGCGGAGAGCGTTTCCGTGCCGACATGCTCCCGCTTCAACGCTTCAGAATAAAAAAAACTCGCTTTTTTCTTGAATAAAACGGCCAGCCAGTCGTAATGCAAGCCTTTTTCCTTTTCATCCAGTTCGTCAAGAAGCCAGCCTGCCCTTAGCGCCGCGACTCCCCGCTTAATCGTGGGCGACATATCGGATTTGTAATAATCGTAGCAGCGCATTACCAGATACTGCGAGACGGCTCCGGCGGCCAGCGTGCGCGGCTTGGTAAAATCCGTGTCCGGACATATTAGCGCCGCTTCTTCTTTACGCTCCCCGCTCAGCGCGGCAGCCTCTTGGAACATATCTTTGGGCAGTTTTTCAAAATCCGCTTCCATAGAAGCGAACCAGCAATTCGGACAAACCGTGGCCTGATACACCAGCGGATACACGCTGCCGTACCTTGCAGACGGCACATACAAACGGTGCAGTTCGTCCGTAAGCTCTCCGGCGTTAAGCCGCCCGCTACCCGACAACAATTCTTCGCGCTTGAACGACTCTTCGCAGACAGGACAAACGCATACTTCTTTAGACAGGTACGATATTTTAAGCCCGTCCTGACTTTTCGTATCCATAGTTATTACCGTCTTTCTATTGTAACCGTAACGGATTCCGGCCCGTAGTACGTTTCAGTAAGGGGCGGAGCCAGTTTCACATTTACCGGCAGATTATAGCTCCCTTCGGTCGCTATGCCGGAGCAGTCTACGAACAGCGTATCGCTGTTTGGAACAAAGCGTTCCACGCTGTCATAATTTCCGCGCAGTTTTACGCTGCCGGATTCGGGGACAATTTTTGCGGTGAAATTTCCATTCAGGTTTGCCGCGCTGACATGAATGCCGGTAAATTCTTTCTCGATGTCCGCTTCGCTTATCTTCGCGCTGTACTCGACAGTTAAACCGCTAAGGATCGTAAAAAACTGCCCCGGCCTTACGAGCGCAAGCAGGAGCGAAAAATCGCTGTAACGTCCTGAAATATCGAGCGGCTCTGTTTCTATAAACGCAATGCTGTCCATCAACGACGAGGGCCCTTCAATCGTAGCCTGGTCAGGCGTAACGCTTCCCGATATAAGGCCGTAACCCGGCGCGGGCGCGCCGATAATATTAGGCAAAATCCTGACGTTTTTGGACACCGTTTTATCGAGTTGAAGCTTAATATCGAAGGGTTCAACCGTGATTTCCAGCGGTTCAATATCGAGCGTCGCTCCGCCCTTAATTATTTGAATAGGAACGCGGTAAGTGCCCTTTTCGTAGTATTCGCTTAAATCAATGTAGGCGATTATATCGCTTGCAGAAACGCTGGCTATGGCATCGCTGTCGCCGCGCAGTTTTACGCTGACGCTTTCAGGTATGGCGCTTGCTATCACCAGTTCCGACAAGCCTTCAATCTGCAATTCTGAAGCGAAGATTTTTGTTTTTAACATATTCAAATTGTGAAACGCGAAAAGAAAGATAGCCAGAACGATAGAAAGAATTTTGGCTGCGCTGTTAACTGTAAACGATTTAATTATTCGGTCAATGTATGACAACGACGTCCTCTTTTTTAGCGACGCCCGGCACGGGAGGAATTTTCGCCTTGCCGGACGCGGCACCGCGTCCGGCGTTAAATTTTCCCGTTCCGTCCGTATGCGCCGGGCTTTCATCGCCGCTTTCGCCCGCCCCGCCGCGCGCGGGACGGTCAAGCAGATTGCTCAGTTTTATATGTATCTCGGCGGGAGAAAGGTCGTAATAAATTCGGGATTCATAAGCGAGCGAGAGCGCGCCGGTTTCCTCAGAGACTATCAGCACTACGGCATCGGACTGTTCCGACATTCCAAGCGCGGCGCGGTGCCGCGTGCCGAAACTCTTTCTTATGTCGCGTTGCTCTGAAAGCGGCAGAAAACACCCCGCAGCCGCGATGCGCCCGTTCTGTATCACCATCGCCCCGTCATGCAACGGGCCGTCAAACTGAAAAACGGTAACTATTAGCGTCGAGGAAATTTCGCCGTTGATGCGCGTGCCCGTATCGATTATGCTTTTTATGTTCGTGCGGCGCGGAAAAATGATCAGCATGCCGCGCCTCTGCTCAGAAAGTATCTCCGCCGCCGTGATCACGGCTTCCAACTGTCCAAGATGCGGCTTGTTGTCCGGCCTAAAAATCTCGGCTAAACCAAGCTGGATTATTATCTTGCGCAGTTCGGGCTGAAAGACGATCGCCACCGCTATCAGGATGCCCGGCGCCAATATGTTCAAAAGCCAAAGCAGCGTGCCCAATTTTAACACATAGGCCAGCGCGAATATCAGAGCGAGGAAACCCGCCCCCCTTATAAGCTGTATGGCCTGCGTCTTGGAAAGCAGCTTGTATGCCCTATATATGAGAAAAGCGAGAATCGCCACGTCAAGAATAAGATTTACTTCGCGGTAAATTCGACGCGCTGTTTCAAACAAGCCCATAAATACAATTTATCATAAAAACGGTCGCGGGTTAAGTGGCAAAGGACGGCGTTAGGCAATTCCGAATTCAAACCCAAGCGCGCTTAACGCCGCCTAAGCGTGAAAATCGGGGGGGGGGGGGTGAAAAAAGTACCGCGTGAAAAACCGCCCGCCGTCCCGTTTAGGAGGTTTCCTCGTCAAAGCCTCTCGAGAACGCCTTTATTACCTTTTTGATCTGGTCGGGGTGGACTATGTTGAACCGCTCAAGCACCGAACCGTCAATCTGCTCGAATATCGCTCCTCCGTTTTCCACCTCGCAGAGCATATTCGCCAAATACACGGCATCCACAAGCGTCCTGTATATTTCCGGTGCGCGCCCCGGCGAGTGGTGGTACCTTATCGACGCCACCAGATTTTCGGGGAAATTCCACTTTTCCGCCACAAGCGCCCCCACCTCCGCGTGGTTTATGCCGGCTCTCACGTCTTCAAACATAAATGCGGATATGTTTTTGCTTTCCCTAAACAGTTCCATCCTGTCGTCTGAATCCGCCATCACGGCGGACAGCACTATCTTCCCCATGTCGTGCAGCATCCCGCCAAGGTACACGTCCTCCACGGAGTTTTTGTCATGGCAGAAATTCTTCGCAAGGTTGAACGCGTAGTAGGCCGTCCTGTGGCTGTGCTTCCACAGCGCCTTCTTTTCTTCGGTGTCATTGCCAAGCAGCTTTTGCGACCCGTACGAGTACAGCAGCTTCTTTATGCCGCTTATCCCCAATATTTTTACCGCTTCCGATATAGTGTCCGTCTTCTTTTTGGACATATAACTCGCCGAATTTACAAGTTTGATTATGTCCGCCGTCATCGCGGGGTCAACCGATATTTTCTTCGCTATGTCCGTTATCTCCGATTTAGGGTCCGACAGCATCTCCTGCACTTTGATTATGTTTTCGGGAAAATGCGGCAGCGCTTTCACGCGGGTCGCTATAATCTCCGTTATGCCGCTCACGGTTGCCAGCAGCGCCTGTTCCAGCGGCACCTCAAGGCGCGCTACGGTCTCGGTCTTTGTGGCGCTGATGTCAAAGTTCTCATCATACAGCCCCATCTTTTTCAGCATCAGCACAAGGACAACAAGCCCCAGGCCTGCCCCTTCCGAATCGTCCAAGACCTGGGAAAAGGCATCCTCGAGGCTGTTAAACTTGCGTGCCCGCGCCAGCTTGTCGTGTATCCGTATTGTTTCCGTTTTTGACAGCGTTACGTTGTTCCTTACTTCTATCTGTATAGCGTCGTTGCAGTAGAGAATGTTCACTTTTACGTACAGCCCGCTATCTTTCTGAAGCCTTAGGTAATGCGGCATATTCTCGAGCATGTCTTTCTTGAAATTTGACATGCCGTACCTGTACTGGTCGGGGTTGTTGATGTCCAGCTTTCTTTCAGCGAAGTACACGCGCTTGGTATTGGCCTTTTTAGCGTTTGACGACAATTCTTGAACGCAGTATTCGATGTAGTCGCGAAGGTTTTCGTGCCCCGCAAAGCGCAAAAAAACGGCCAGAACGTTGGCTATGTAAACTTCCGTTTCACGCGGCAACGTATATGTCGTGATAGTTATAGGCACATTTGAACGTATTGATTTTCTTATTGCCTCTTCGTCCACAACGAGATTCTGTTCTTCCGTCATATTTTTCCTCCGCATTCAGGCCGCCATTACCGCCCGCAGTCTTAACCCAGATTACCCCAAACCGCGGATTTTAGCAAGCGCGATAACGATGATTAATGGGGAGCGAGGAATGTAAAGTAAAAAGGATGAAAGATAAAGCATGAACTGCCGATTAGAGGCCGCGGATGTTCCGGCGAAAGGGCCGGGGTCAGGCCCCTAGCGGCCGTCATTGCGAGGGGCGCTAGCGGCTCGCAATGACGGGGTGCCTTGTTAAGGCTATTTCCAGGTCCAGTGGAAGTAGGCTTTGCCGGATCCGTCTATGAAGGCGGTTGGATCGCCCTTAGCACCGGCGTTGTGTATCGTTATCTCGCCGCTTGATGGGGAAATATCCATCGCGGTTTCTTCCTCCGTTATGAAGCGGGCCGATAGGGTGTTGCCTTGTTTTACTACTACTTTTGCCGCAGGCCTGGCGAGGTTTTGGCCGCCGCTATAGCTTGCTGTTCCGTAAAAACGAGGGGAGGTATCATCGTCGCCCCCCGCGAAAAGGCCTCGGACGCCATTGATACCCGCGTCGGAGGCCGGCACACTGATGGTCAGGGTCGGCCCGCCGATAAACCAGAGGCTGTAGTCCAGTATGAATGTTTTTTGTACTGCCATGTCCGCGTCAAACCGCACCCGGCCTTTCCATACTCCATCTTCGTCTTCGACCTCGCGGATTTCGATCTCGCCGCCGTTCTGGTCGCCTGTGCCCCATGCGAATACGGGGCC
>JAIRSQ010000086.1 GCA_031255395.1 Spirochaetaceae bacterium
ATCGACGGCGGCTTTTGCGCAAGGGATTGAAGCGGAAATCCCGCAAGCCGACCGCAGGGAGGCTGAGGAATTGAAGCGGAAAGCCCGGTCGCCGCATCGCGGCGATGCGCCCAAAAACAACGGATCATAGCATATAGCGTGAAAAGTGCTTAACACGGACGACTCGCCAGCCGCCTATCGGCGGTACCATTGTTTATCCGCCCTTGCACGAGACAACACTTCCTGCTAGAATGACAGTACAATTAATTAACGCAAGCGGCAAAATGGCCGCTATGAGGAGGCATGATGAGTGTACGCGCAACAGGCGCTTTGGTAGGGGAGGCTGTTTATGTTACGGCGCTACCCAATAGTCCGAAAATGATCGTATCGGCGGTTGATGCTGATAACAAACGTGTTACCGCCGTTTGGTTTTCTTCCAACCACGAGGCCCAGCAAGCGGACTTTCCGTGTTCTGCCATTGACAGGGTAGAGGTAAAAGTGTTGCCTGCAAAGAAAGCAGCTGTCAACACAAAAACAGTCAGCAGAAAAAAGAAATAGTATCGACCTCGATCTAAACCCGCCGCAATTACAAGCCGTCGAGTCGATCGAGGGGCCCGTTCTTATTATAGCGGGTGCCGGGTCCGGCAAAACGCGAGTAATTGCATGCCGCATTGCGTATATGCTTGAAAAAAGCATTCCGCAATCGGCAATTTTGGCATTAACATTTACAAACAAGGCCGCTCGCGAAATGGAAGAGCGCGTAAGGGAGATTGCAGGGCGTCCTTTGCAGGCGCTTACAGTAAGCACTTTCCACGCGTTTGGCTTAAAAATCTTGCGCTCCGAAATCGAAACGCTCGGCTGGCGGAAAAATTTCTCCGTTTACGACGAAAGCGATAAACTGGAAGCCGTCAAAGAAGCGTTGCGCGAATGTAAAATGTACGGCGGCTCCGATGTCTCCGATATAAAAGCCGTCGGGCAAATCTTTTCAAAAATAAAGACAGGACTGTTACGCTGGGAGGACGGCGTGAATCCCGCCCTAAAGAGCGTATTTGACGAGTACCGGCACAGTTTGAAGGTGTACAACGCGGTTGATTTTGACGATCTGCTGGCGCTGCCAATATCGCTTTTTGAACAATTTCCCGGCATTCTGCAAAAATACCGCGACCGTTACCGCTATATCATGGTCGATGAATTCCAGGACACAAGCCATATTCAGTACAAACTGATGAAGACGCTTGCCGGACGAAATGTCTGCGTCGTGGGCGACGACGACCAGTCAATATATTCGTGGCGCGGCGCGAATTATGACAATATACGGCAATTTGAAACGGATTTCCCCGGCCTTTTGGAAATAAAGCTCGAACAAAACTACCGTTCCACGACAACGATTCTGGAAGCGGCAAACGGCGTCATATCGCACAACACAAACCGCAAGGAAAAGCGGCTTTGGACGGGTAAAAGGGGCGGAAAGGCGATTGAAGTCCGCTCTCCGGACAATGAGGGCGACGAAGCGGACTTTATTGCCGAAAAAATAAAACAGATAAAATTCAGGGAACATTTGAGGTACGATGATTTTGGAATTCTGCTACGCGCAAATTCCCTTATGGACCGTATCGAAGAAAGCCTTCTTGCTGAAAATATCCCGTACCGCGTGTCTGGCGGCACGAGTTTTTTTGCCCGTAAAGAGATAAAGGACATTCTAAGCTATCTGCGTCTTGTCGGAAATACCGCTGACGATGTCAATCTGCTACGGATAATCAACACGCCCCGTCGCGGTATCGGAAAAAACACCGTGGCGCAGATATCCGAGATAGCGCGCTCCAACCGCTGTCCGTTATGGGACGCTATGGGCAGGACGCGTTACGCCAGTGACACGCTGTTTCAGGAAACTGCAAAAACAGAGATTGACCAGTTTATGACACTGATCGAAACGCAACGCGAAGAAATTCTAGGGCGAAAACCTCTGTCGCAAAAAGTAAAGAATCTGGTTGACGCTATCGATTACTGGTCGCACCTTGTCAGCGATAACAGCAAAAATGAAAAAGCGGCACGCTGGAAATTCCTCAACATACAAAGACTCATACAGTCAATCGAAACATGGGAAAACAACCCCGACAACTTTGACCCGACTCTGTATCCATACCTCAACAGAATAAGCCTTTTGACACGGGACGAGGGCGATGGCGACCAGGACGCGGGCAAGGTGAATTTGATGACGATACACGCCTCTAAGGGACTGGAATTTCCCGTCGTGTTTATCGCAGGCGCGGAGGGCGGCCTGATTCCGCACGAGCGCAGCCTTGAGGAGGACGCCGGGAGCGTCGAGGAAGAGCGCCGCCTGTTCTATGTCGCGATAACCCGCGCCCGCGAGAAGCTATTTATCACAAGTTGCCGGCGGCGACGCAGGAATCAAAGCCTTGTCGAATGCGTCCCCTCTCCGTTTCTTGACGAAATACCGCCCGGCCTTGTCGAAAACGGCGCCGACGCTCCCGAAGAGGATGTCACGGACGCGGCTGAATTCTTTGCAAAAATAAAATCCCGGTTCCGTTAACGCCGCAAAGGTTAACCCGCCGCGCTTTCGGACAGTGGATGGCGGACGACCGGCAGCCCGCTGGCGGAACGGCCATACCCTTCCTTTTCTCTCCTTCATCCTTCGCCCCTTATATTTTTTGCCGGATTTCTATAAAATATGGTTTAAGAAACTCCGAATCACAAGGATAATTTTCCATGGCAGAAGATATAGAGACGCGAACCCCGCTCCCAAGCGGAAAGATAATAGATATTGCAATTGAAGACGAGGTGCAGACCGATTACCTGAATTACGCGATGTCCGTCATCGTGTCACGGGCGCTGCCCGATGTGCGGGACGGCCTTAAGCCCGTTCACAGGCGGCTCTTGTACGCGATGGACGGGCTGGGACTGCGGCCGGGGGCGGCGACCAAGAAGTGCGCCCGCATAGTCGGCGATACGATGGGTAAGTACCATCCGCACGGCGATCTGGCGCTGTACGACGCGCTGGCGCGTATGGCTCAGGACTTCTCGTTGCGCTACCCGCTGATACACGGGCAGGGGAACTTCGGCAGTGTGGACGGCGACCCGCCTGCCGCGATGCGTTACACGGAGGCTAAACTTTCGCGGCTCGGTGACGAGATGCTCGCCGACTTGAAGAAGGATACGGTCGATTTTAACCCGAACTTTGACGAGTCTGAGACGGAGCCTTCCGCCCTGCCTGCCGCCATCCCGAATCTGCTGGTGAACGGTTCCAGCGGCATCGCGGTCGGCATGGCGACGAACATGGCCCCGCACAACCTTGGCGAGGTATGCGCCGCCATCTGCGCGTTCATCGATGACCCGGAAATCACGACGGAAGGGCTTTCCCGCTTCGTGCGCGGGCCGGATTTCCCGACCGGAGGCATCGTGCTGGGACGGAACGGGATACGCGAAGCGTACAGGACAGGTCGCGGCAAGATACTTATGCGCGGACGCTTCAATATCGAAACCCTGAAAAACGGCAGGGAACTGATAGTCTTTACCGAAATCCCGTACGGTGTCAACAAAAAACTGTTGCTGGAGCGCATCGGCTCGCTCGTGCGCGAAAAAGAGATTGACGGTATCTCGAGCGCAAACGACGAATCCGACCGCGACGGAATGCGTATCGTCATCGAACTTAAAAAAGACGCTATCACCAAGGTCGTGCTAAACCAGCTTTTCTCGCAGACCGCCCTGCAATCGACGTTTGGCATCATCAACCTGGCGCTCGTGAACGGAAAGCCGCAGTGCCTTAACCTTAAAGAGCTGGTTTCCCTCTTTGTCGCGCACCGTGTGGACGTGATCACACGGCGGACAAAGTTCGACCTGAAAAAGGCGCTCGCTCGCGAAAACATCCTTAACGGCCTGTTGATAACGATGGCGAACATCGACGAGATCGTGGCCCTGATCAAAGCTGCAAGAGACATCGACGGCGCGAAGGCAAGCCTGAAAGAACGCTTCCTGTACCCGGCAGCCCGCGCCAAACCCTCAGCCTATACCGCCGAGGAGATTAACGAGCGTGTCGAGGCACAGGCTCAGGCCATCGTCGATATGAGGCTGGGACGGCTCACTCACCTTGAAATCGAAAAAATTGAAAAGGAACTCGAAGAAATCCGGTTGCAGATAGCGTACCTGCAATCGCTGCTGGCGGACGAAAACAAACTGCGCGGAGTCATCAAGGACGAGACTGCCGTCATCGCCGAAAAATTCGGCGATGAGCGTCGGACCGAGATCGTTGACGGCGAGGTTGAAAGCATCGACATCGAAGACCTGATCAAAAAAGAGGAGATGATGATAATCATCTCGAACATGGGGTACATAAAACGGGTGCCGGTCTC
>JAIRSQ010000088.1 GCA_031255395.1 Spirochaetaceae bacterium
GGTGGTGCCGCCCGACGAGGCGGCAGCGCGGGCCCGAAACAGGGCGCGAACCTCCGCTACGATTTGGAAATCCCGTTCAAGGATGCGGTTTTTGGCACCAAGGTCGAAATAAAATATTCGCGACAGGTAAGTTGTCCGGCCTGCAAAGGCAGCGGCGCGGAGAGCGGCTCCGGCAAAAAAGTATGCCCGACCTGCGGCGGCGCCGGACAGATACGGCAGAGCGCGGGCTTCTTCTCGCTTGCCTCGACCTGCCACACCTGCGGCGGCGAAGGTTATGTGATCGAACATCCCTGCAAGGAATGCAAAGGCGCGGGAACCGTGAAACAGGAACAAAAGATCATGGTAACGATACCTAGCGGCGTTGAAAACGGGCGGCGCGTGATGATACGCTCGCAGGGAGACGCCGGCCCTAACGGCGGCCCGTGCGGCGACCTGTTCATTTTTATCCACGTAAAACCGCACGAATTTTTCGAGCGGCAGGACTCGGACCTGTACTGCGCCGTCCCGATTTCCATGACGCAGGCGGCTCTTGGCGGCGACTTGCAGGTAAAAACCCTTGACGACAGGCTGGTCAAGATAAAGGTTCCGGCAGGAAGCCCGAACGGGAAACTCCTGCGGCTACGCGAAGAAGGAATACCGGTATCCGGACGGCGGGGTGACTTTTACATCAAACTGATGGTGCAGATACCCTCCAAACTTTCAAAAAAAGGCCGCCAGTTGCTCGAAGAATTCTCGCGGCTGGAAGGCGAGAATGACAAACCAGATCCGATACCGCTGTCCAACTTGAGAGGCGTCTAAAAAATCCGATGCCTAAACAGGCCGGCCGCAAAAAAATTGGCACAAATTCGCCTGGCTTTATCTGCGTAACCTATCCGCTGGCGGCCTTGGTCGCGATACTCGTCTTTAGACTCTTTTTTCCAAACGCCTTTCTAAGAGCTGGAGAGCCCGCATCGGGCACGGAATCGCAGATACTGGGCATTTTTCGCATCGGAAACAGCCTTACCCGTGGCATCCTCGATTTTATATCGCTTTTTCCGGCCATCCTTATGAGTGCCCAGTTCATACCGTTCCGTAAGATACCCGCCGGAAAATCCGCCCGCTACAGACGGTTTTCGCCCGAATTCTTCAAACTGCTGCTTCCCCAACTCGTAACCGCGCTGGTAACAACGGCAGTTTACAGCCTGCTGTTTCTGCTGGCGCGTCCGGTCTGCGCCGATTATCAGGTCGATATAAGAACGCTGAGTACGCTCTTCGAGGAGGCTAAGGAAAAAGCGATACTGTTTTCCAACAACGAGGACTGGACGGAAGCGTCGCGGTTTCTGTCGGTGTGCGAGCGTATCTGGCCGTCGAGCGACGGGCTTGCCAGTCTGCGGGAGATAGTCGGCAGGGGATTAACGCGCGTCAAATACAACCGCGGCGACGAGTCGAAGGCTCCTGCGGAGAATGTTTACGGACAGACGGAACTCGTGGACGCGCCGGGCGCTATAAGGCTTGCGGAGGCTGCCATGACGGAGGAGAGCTACTACAATGCCCACCGGCTTGCAATTATAGCGGAACGTCTTGCCGTGCCGGGCAGCGTAGAAGAGACACGCGCTGCCCGTATAGCGGGAGCGGCGTGGAACGCTATCGAAAGCCTTGAGCCTACCGTCGCCGAGCAGGAACAGCGCTCCATATATCGGCGGAAGCGGGAAGGCTACGAAGCGATGACCAGCGGCGACTGGACACGCGCTTACTACATATTCCGCTCCATGACGGAGGAGATTGAAAACGACCCGGACTTGCAAAATTTTTTCCAAATGTGCGTTGAAGGCGTAGGGCAAGCCGCGTTTTTTGTTAACGAAATGGATGCGCGGCTTGGCACGGAAATAACGGAACCGGTTTTTTCGCTGCCGCTGTTTGAGGCGGAAGGACGCGTTGTCATGCGCCTTGCATCAATTTCAAGCGCGGCTGATTACAGTTACGGCAAAGACCTTGAGATAGCCGCTTTCGATTCGGACCGGAATCCGCTGTACAGCGTGAAAGCCGCTTACGTCAAATTCTTGCCGATTTTCATAGACGAAAAACCGCTGACAATCGTCTATATGCAGGCGTTAAGCGGCGACTATGAAGATATGCGCTGGGAGCCGTCATGGAGCGGCGTTCCGCCCGCGGACGCGCCACCAAACCAAATCGCTCTTGCGATAAGCTACGAAGACTTTCTGCTGGCCTCGGTGGCCGGAAAGGATCTTGACGGCTTTTTTATTAGCGATATTTGGGGGCTGTCGAAACGGCTTGCGTCTTACGGCTATATGCCCGAAGTTTACCAGGCTGAAATCGTACGGGTTGTAATGGAACCGCTGATGTTTCTGCCGTTGATGATGTGCGCTATTGTCGTAGGCTGGCGGTTGCGCGGCAGGAAGCGTCATTCGTTGATGGCCCTGCCGATGTTATTTCTTATGCCGCTCATGCTCAACGGTTTTGTACAAATATTACGAACCATGCTGAATGCCTGCGGTGTCTTTGCCGTGATGTCATTCGGCTTTACCGCCGCGCTTGCCGGCGGTTTCGCCGCCGCTTTCCTGCTCTTCGCGCTCTTCGCCGTGATTCTGGCCGCGCAGCGCAGTTAATTGCCACTTATCCATTATATTTTGCCACGGTATAATTGACGCAAATGATGAAATTTCCGGCTGAAACGCGGGAATTCCGGCGGTTTATGGCTGTCGTTAACGCGACGGCGCTGGTCTGCCTCCTTTCCGTCTGCGGAAAGGAGGCACCGCGTGAGCGCGTGGAATATATTTTCGGCACAGTTTGTTCGATACGCCTGCAACAGGGCGGCAGTGACGATGTTTACCGCAGAATATTCGCGCGTCTGCGCGAAATAGACGATATATTCAGCGTGAACAAAACGGGAACGGTTTTTGATGAGATAAACCGCGAAGCGGGAGCGCGTCCGGTGAAGGTTCCCGCCGAGGCTCTTCGCGTGCTCGACAGGGCACTGTACTTTGCGGAACTTTCCGGCGGAAAATTTGACCCCACGATAGGGCCGCTGGTAAAGCTGTGGGGCATAGGCTTGGGAGGCGAGAGCGTTCCGCCGCAAGACAAAATAGATGAGGCCCTTTCGTTAATAAACTGGCGCGATGTAGTTATCGACAGCGAAAACGGGACGGCGTTTCTTAAAAAAAAGAATATGGCACTCGATTTGGGCGGCGTAGTCAAAGGTTACGCGGCAGACGAAGCTCTCGCAATCGTGATAGATTCCGGCGTTAAAGGCGCTTTGATTGATTTAGGCGGGAACATAATTGTCTACGGTGAAAAGCGCGCAAAACAGTCGGGCAAACCGTGGCGAATAGGCATTCAGGACCCGTTTAAAGAGCGGGGCGAATATATTGGCGTGCTTGAGATTGAAGGCGGCGCTGTCGTAACTTCCGGCGATTACGAGCGTTTTTTCGAACAGGACGGCTTACGCTATCATCACATACTGTCAACGGAGACGGGCTATCCCGTTGAAAACGATGTAGTTGCCGTAACCGTAACGCAACGCGTTCCGCCGCGGGGCGGGATCGGCGGAGCTCTTGACGCCGACGCGCTTTCCACAACGCTGTTCGCGCTGGGAGCCGAAGACGGTTTCTCGCTTGTCCGCCAAATGGACGGCACTGGGGCTGTCTTTGCGCTAAAAGACGGCAAAATACTTGTAACTCCGAATCTGCAAAACAGTTTTGCCGCCGCCGCTCATGCCGACGGGTATTAAACTCCAATGTGAATAAAAATCGAAACGTAACTAATTCGGTCGGGGTTAAAGCCCTATATAAAAAGCCTTGAAAAGGCTTTTTACAGCATATCCGGTTAAGCTATTCCATCACGGCCTTTGTCGGATTATGTTGACTGAACAGTTGCATCGAAACGATGAATTTAACAATGGTGAATATCGAAATAACAATATTTCATTACCTAATAGAACTTCGTCCATCAGCGGAGGTTTATTCAAACAGTGTGTTGACGATTAAAGGTATCTTGACCGTGTTGAAAAGAAATGTATATAGTAAAAATATATGCCATATTATAGGGGAAAAGAAAGAATGAAAACGTTGTTTGATAAAACTCAATTAGGGCGGATGCGGCTAAAAAACCGGTTCTTCCGGGCCGCAATCGGCGAAAAAACACCGGATGGACAGATAAACGAAAATATTTTGAACTTATACAAAGAACTTGCTTTGGGAGGAACCGGAACCTTGATTACCGGTTTTACGCTGGTTGACGAATCTGAAAAGAATTTTCCCATGATGGCGTTTTATGATGATTCATTTTATGAGGGCCATAAAACTTTAACGAATTTAGCGCATGAAAACGGCGCTAACATTATTTTACAATTAGTCTATGTCGGTTCGTATGCGATGGGTGAAATAACAGGCATGACCATTCTTGCGCCAAGCGCTGTGGAAAATTTAAACACAAAAGTATTGCCGCAAGAGATAACAGTTAAACAAATAAAAGCCATACAAGAAAAATTTTCCGAAGCCGCTTTACGTGCAAAGAGCGCCGGTTATGACGGGGTTGAAATACATGCGGCTCACGGCTTCCTGCTCAGCCAGTTTATGACTCCCCATTATAACCGGAGAACGGATTTGTACGGCGGTTCCGCTGAGAATAGGGCCAGGATGCTGCTGGAAACTTACAGAGCTATACGTGAGGCAGTGGGAGCTGATTTTCCTGTATTGATAAAAATAAACGTGAACGACGGTTTTGAAAACGGAGTCGCGTTTGAAGACGTGTTATACTTGTGTGACGAATTAACAAAACTAAAAGTTGACGCGATTGAAATCAGCGGCGCATTCAATATGTTTCCCCAAGGATCAACTTCATTCTTTAAAAAGGAAGCAGAGCAGATAGCCGCAAGGAATAATACAAAAATCATTATGACTGGCGGTAACAGGCATTTTGAAGAAATGACAGACATATTAAACAGTACAAAAATTGAATATTTTGGAATAGCCCGGCCTTTGATAAAAGAACCGGATTTAATTAACCGTTTTAAGGAGAAAACACT
>JAIRSQ010000091.1 GCA_031255395.1 Spirochaetaceae bacterium
GCCGTCCGTGCAGGTTACGGCAAGGGCGCGGTCAAGCGCGGCCTCGAAAAAAGTCTTTTTACAGTTAGGCAGCGGCATGAATTGCTTTGGCCGCTCGTTCCCGCTCGCAGGCCAGAGCCTCGTTCCAGCCCCGCCCGCCATGATAACGCAGTCTCTAAACATAATGAATACAATTATCGCCTTCGCCACCCCTCCTGTCAAGAAAACGCCCTCCTAAGCCTGTTCCCCCGGATGCTTAGCCAGACCCCTCGCTACTGGATTGCTTCGCCACTATGGGGCTCGCAATGACGACTCCCCGGACACCTCGACAGCTCCCACTTGGCAGCCAGATACCCGTTATCTCTTATCTCTTATCTATTATCTCTTATCTGAATCTGCGCAAGGGATTGCAGCGGAAATCCCGCAAGCCGTCCGCAGGGAGGCTGAGGAATTGAAGCGGAAAGCCCGACCCGCCGAAGGCGGGATGCGCCCAAATAACGAAAAGGCAACAAAGACCTCAAACTAAAACCCGCTTCCAGTCGCGTATGCCAATCGCTATTCGCGGACCCGAAGACAGAACCCGAAAGCCGCCTTCGGTACGCTACCGCGGAGCGGATGAAAAACCCGCTGGCGGGTGGGTTGACAAAAAAGGTAAATTAGCGGATACTTGGTTCAATAAGAAAGGCATGGAGGTCTTAATGAACCCTTTGTATTTAGTTGCCGCCGGAATTGCGGTACTCACCGGACTTGGTGCGGGAATAGGAATAGGAATAGCGACAGGACACACATCCGACGCTATTGCGCGGCAACCGGAAGCGTCCGGCAAGATAATGACAGCGTTCTTTTTGGGCATAGCGCTGGCAGAAGCGACAGCCATCTATGGCTTTGTCGTAGCTATTCTGGTAATCGTCAAACAAGTAAGTTAAGCGGCTTATGCTTGATTTCTCAGTAAGCTTTTTTTTCACGCTTGTCAATATCGTCATTCTTTTCGTAGCGCTACGGGCGATTCTGTTCAAACCTGTAACCAAATTCATGGACGAGCGGACGGCGAAGATTCAGGGCGAGATTGACGGTGCGGCGAAAGAGCGCGACGAGGCAAAATCTTTACGGCAAAAGTACGAGGAAAAGATGGCGGCAGCCGTCGCTGAAGCCGCGAAGATCAGGCAGGAGGCAGGCGAGCAGGCCGAAAAACAGGCCGAAAAGATCATTGCGGACGGAAAAGTTCAGGCTGAAAGCATCTTGGCGAATGCCCGCAAGCAGATTCAGTCTGAGCGGGAGGCCGCTTTGCTCGCGTTCAAGGCGGAAGCGGCTGCTCTTGTCGTGAACGCCGCCGGACGGCTTCTGCGCCGCGACCCTTCGGAAACGGCATCTGGCGACACCGCCTATGCGGAGTTGGTCTTGCGCGAAATTGAGGCAACTAATTAATGTTTGCCGCTGACCGCTGGGCGGAAGCCTTTATCGAAACCTGCGAAGACGGCGATGCCGGACAGTGCGAGGCCGGTCTTGCCGTGCTAAAGGCGGTGTTTCACGACTTTGGGAAACCTCACTACAGTTTGAGGGGAAGCGAGGCGGCAGCCCGGTTCATCGGCAGACTCGATTCGGCTCTTCAAAAATGCGGCTATACGGACAAAGGGCGCGGGGTGGAAACAGCCCGCGCCGTGATTTTTTTGTTGATTCAGCGGGACGCATTCCAGTATGGAAGCAGTTTAATAAGTGAAATCGAGACGTTGCGGCTAAAAAAACAAGGTATTCTGGCAGTCGTGCTGGATTGCGCCGAAAAACCGGACGACAACTTTCTGGAATCGCTGAAAACCGCGTTAAAAAAGCGTGAGCGGGTAAGTGATGTGCGGATAGCGGTCGTTCTGGAGCCAAAACTGATAGCGGGTTACCGCATCAATATAGGTAGTGAACGCGAAGATTTCAGTGTTCTGGGCGGGATGTCCCAACTGGAACGGGATCTGGCAAGGGTATAAATAATGATGAATTTTGGCGACCTGACCAAGGTCTTGAAAGAAGAGTTAAGCGAGTGGGAAGGAAAACCTGTCCTTAGTTCTGTGGGATTTGTCGGGCAGGTGGGCGACTCTGTGGCCACCGTGTACGGGCTGGAAAAAGCCGTGTACGGCGAGTTGGTAGAGTTCGCCTCCGGCGCGGAAGGGATAGTCTTCAATCTGGTCGAAAGCGGCGTGGGCTGCGTACTGTTCGGCGGTGAAAACCTTGTCAAAGATGGCGAGGAGGTGCGCGGCACGGGAAAAGTCGCCGCCGTACCTGTTGGCGAAGCCTTGTTGGGCCGCGTCGTGAACCCGTTGGGAATCGCCGTTGACGGCAAGGGGCACATCGAAACCTCAACTTTCTATCCTGTGGAATCCCCTGCTCCCTCCGTTATCGAGCGTTCCCCTGTGGATGAACCGTTGCAGACAGGCATCATGTCGATAGACTCGATGATCCCGGTAGGACGGGGACAACGGGAACTTATCATCGGCGACAGGCAGACCGGCAAAACCGCCATCGCGGTTGACGCTATCGCAAACCAGAAGGGCAAGGACGTGTACTGCGTGTACTGCGCCATCGGACAGAAGTCATCGGCGGTTGCCGCCATACAGCAAAAACTGGAAAGCGTGGGCGCGATGGATTACACCTTTATCGTGCTGGCCTCGGCATCGGACTCGGCGGCGTTGCAATACCTTGCGCCGTACTCCGCCGTCGCAATGGCGGAATACTTCATGCACAATGGCAAAGACGTGCTGATCGTCTATGATGACCTTTCGAAACATGCCGTCGCCTACCGTACGATTTCGTTGTTGCTACGTCGTCCGCCCGGACGCGAGGCATTCCCCGGCGATGTGTTCTATCTACATTCACGGCTCCTCGAACGGGCGGCCAAACTTTCCGCTGACAAGGGTAGCGGTTCGATAACGGCGCTTCCTATCATAGAAACTCAGGCGGGCGACATATCGTCTTACATACCGACAAACGTTATTTCCATAACGGACGGGCAAGTATTCCTCGACTCGGAACTGTTTAATTCGGGCTTTAGGCCGGCCATTGATGTCGGACTTTCCGTCAGCCG
>JAIRSQ010000171.1 GCA_031255395.1 Spirochaetaceae bacterium
CCAAGACGATACCGCTCGTGAATCAGTCAAAAAGCTGGATCCACGGCGTTTTCATGGGTTCGATAGTCGGCTCCGAAGTAACGGCGGCGGTCATTTCAGACCAGGTTGGGCAGGTGCGCCGCGACCCGTTTGCCATGCTGCCATTCTGCGGTTACAACATGGGCGACTACTTTAACCACTGGATAAAGATTGGCAAGACCGCCGAAGAAAAAGGCTTTGCTGACAAGTTGCCTAAGATATTTTTTGTAAACTGGTTCCGCAAAAACAGCGACGACAAGTTCATCTGGCCGGGCTATGGCGAAAATTCCCGCGTGCTCGCATGGATATTCGACCGTTGTGACGGCAAGGGCAAGGCTGTGGATACGCCCATCGGCGCATTGCCGACTGCGGACGCGATCGAACGCCCCGCCGGTGTGAGCGAATCGGATATGTCCGAACTGCTGACCGTTGACATTGACGGTTGGAAGAAAGAGATTGACGATGTTCGCAAGAACCACTACCCGAAATTCGGCGACAGGTTGCCTGCGGAACTGAAAAACGAACTGGAAGCGATAGAAAAGCGGCTGAACGGCTAATGCCGTGAACGGCGATGCCGTTCGCTGTGGCTACCCGCAAACGGTTTGCCAAACAAGAATGCAACGCGCAAACGATGAAGGGGAGGGGGATTAGTTAACGCCCCCTCCCCAGCCTTGTTTGAATAGCTGTCTTAAAAGTGATAATCAATCCCGGCCTGTTTCATAATGCCGTTGGCCACATGCCGGATTCGTATCTCCCCGTCTACCGTGATATTTCTATTGGTAACAGGGCTGTGCCATATCATGGTCTCCCCTGCCGTGCCGCACAAAATAGCAGCCATGGTCCAGTGAAATTTGCCGGACATTCTTTTCGTATCCAGCCATCAGGATTCATCCTACTGATTAAATAGGGGAAAAAATCAAGACCTTTCACGCAAGGACAGCCTTGGCTTTCATCCTGAAAAACAGGCGAACTCCTGAACCGGCCATGCCGTTTAGTTCAAGCGTTTCGGGGGATGCCAGCTTGACTTGGCTAATAAGATTATCGAGGGAAGCGTCCTCAAGGGCTATGGGGATATCATCGTTGATGGCATACCGCTTCCGGGCCTCGTCATACCAGCCAAGGGAAACAGCGTATTCGTTCATAGTCATATCCCTTTACCGGTAAAAAACGCTTAGGGAACTATGCCTGTATTTTCTCCGTCCCATGATGGAACGCCGCGCGTAAGGGGCAAAACAAGAAGCATCATGAGCCGTGAAGGGATCGAACCTTCGACCCGCAGATTAAGAGTCTGCTGCTCTACCAGCTGAGCTAACGGCCCGACAGCATATTCATGCTAAAGCAAACGTTTCGATAATGTCAAGCGTCCGGCAGTCTTAGCGTTTTGCATTGGGGAAATAAGGCCCTCTTCCGACCCTGCCTGTAACCGCCCGTCGCTGTCATGCCGCCATGCGCTTGAGCAGCATGAAGAAGGCCGTTCCGCCCATTATGCTAAGCAGGGAGTTGCGTTTCCATACATGGAGCAACGCGGTAAGGAGCGCGGCCGACAGCACGGGCAGGGCGGAATCGGGATTTTCTTTGACGGGCGCGGCTAGAGCGTTGAAGCATAGAACCGTCATAGCCGCCGGCGGAGCGGTTTTTTCGATGAATTGCAGGAATCTTGTCGCCGGTTTGACGTCCGCTTTGACGCCGCGGAAGAATATGAACGGGAAGGCGCGGCAGATGAATATGGCGGCGGCCATGACAAAAACAAGAATTATGGTTTTAGGCTGTACGTTCACTGGCAATCCTCACGCCGCGGTTCATGCGGGGAAAAAATACGGGCAACCGCAAGAGCCGCCGCCAGAGCCGAAAGCAGCGATGTCAGCGCGGGCAACACCGCTACAGCCAGTATCGCGGCAAGCGCCGGAATCACGAAGGGCAACGCTTTTTTTACGCGCATGATCTGCTCGATCATCAGCACGATGAATAGCGCCGTTAGAGCGAACGACACGCCTTCAAAGCTGAAGGGCAGCCACGCTCCGGCAAAAACGCCTATCAGACTGCCCGCTATCCAGTAAAACTGGTTCAAAGCGGAGACATACAGCATAAACAGGCTGTCAGGCGGCTCTCGCGAGGACAGCAACGCAAAGGTTTCGTCCGTCATCGCGAATATCAGGTAGGGTTTGAACGCTCCGGCCGCGTTAAACTTCTTGAACATCGTTATGCCGTAGGCGATATGGCGGGCGTTTACGACAAGCTGCACAAAGAAGGCTTCGGCAAGATTCGCTCCTGAGGCAAGAAGGCCTACCGCTATGTACTGGCCCGCGCCGGCGTACATTACGACGCTCATCAGCAGGGCAAGCGTCCAAGAATAGCCCGCGTCAGCCATCATCAGACCGAAAGCCGTCCCTATCGCAAGGTAGCCTAGCATCACCGGAATAGAACATCTAAAAGCGTCAAAAAAACGGCTTGTATCGACAAGGCTTATTTTCATGCAAATCTTTCGGTATATGGAATTTCCGGCAGTTCCGCGGATGAGCCAGTGTCGGCGTCCGACGGCTTAAATTACCGTTTTTTCCAGTCTCCTGTTACATTCGTCCATGTCGAAAGAGTCCGGCTCAAAGCCTTCGCCCAGTTCGCCAAGCGCTATTTCTTTTTCGCGCGCGTCGTCCGCTTCGAGGGCGGAGATAAAACGCCGAAAACGCAACGGCCCTTCGATACTTTCCGGCGGAGGGGCGTTTTCGCCCGCTACGCAGACGGGTTTTTTAATATTCGCGTCGCCGCACGGCGAAAAAATAATTTTTACGTTCCAGCGTTCGCCGTACTCGTAATTTATCTCGTTAAGGTAGTGCGCCGCCAGATCGCCGATGGTAACGGTTTCTTTTAGGCCGTTTTCGCTGTCGAACATTTCATCGTCAGTCATGTAATCTAGCGTAAATTTATGCGGCAAAAGTCCGCTCCACGAAAAAATCCTGAGTATGACGCTGTGTACGGACGTAAGATCGAAGGAGCGGGGAAGAAGCAGCCGCCGCCAGACATCTGTGCCGCCTATGCTTATCTGAACGGCGCGCCATGCCTGCGAATCGTCATCATCCTTTACCAGCGTAAGATTGGTTTGCCGAAACGCGTCCCGCGATCTGTCTATCAGTTCCCGAATTTCTTCAAAAATTTCAAGCATATCCTCAGCGGAATTGTCGATAGAAGCAAGTTCCGATTCGGACGGCTCCTCTTCGACATCAAGATCTTCCAGAATGCCGGACGTGTATATCTGTATCTGCGAGAGGACGACAAACGTGTGCTTGGGCAGTATCGAATAATCGATGCTTTCGCGACGCAGGCGACCTGCAAGTTCGATTGCCGCGGTATGAAGTTCGCACACTCCCTGCCTGACCGGGCCGGCTTTTTGGTCGGTGAACAAGGAGTATGTCTGCCGCAACTCTTTCAGCGTGTCGGTTATGTACGCAATCAGATATTCGCTGTCCCAGTTGTTTATACCGCAAGACGGCGGCGCTATGCGCTCCAGAATTCGCGCCGCGTCCGTTTCGTCGCGGTACAGCGCGTCGCGCAGATACGACTGCACGACATATTCAGAAACCGGAATATTGTGTTTAAGAAGTATCCGCTCGACCGGCGTTTCGTCTGTCTGCGTCTTTACCCCGCGCAACGTTCGGTAATCGGGTATCTCTTTCCCGGCGTACCATAACCGCGACTCAATCCCAAAATACGTTACGGAAATTTTATCGGTTTTTTCGTACAAAAAATCTTCCAGCGAATATGCCGGAACGTCCATCATGCGTTTGCCGCCGTAAAAATACGCCCAGGCGATCTGTTCGTCAATCGTGGAGCCGGGCCCTAAATTTTTGAACGATTCGAAGAAAGCCTTTTCTGCCGCGCTCATCCATTCCTTGAGGCTGTCGTCGTTCCACGCATCGGCGGGGACGCGTTCAAGTTCAAAAACGCATAACTTCCAGTCTAATATCGTTACGAGGAAACGGTCTCCGGGAACAAAGGCTTCCTCGCGGTAGACGCCGCGCATATCGAGCGCTTTGATTGACACTTCGGCTGGTTCGTCAAACGGGTCAGCGTCGTAATAAGCAAGCTCGCTGCCCAAATTCTCCTGCGCTATGTACTGGGGCGCGTACTCCTCGCCATAAACCGAAAAAAACGGGTAAAACTCTTCCGGCGAGCCCTCCACTTCCGATACGGCCACAGGCTTGCCTTTCCAGCAGAAATTGTAATCATACGGCGGGACGCAGGGATTCGCAAACGGAACGCAACGGTGTCCGGGTATCAGGAGGCCGTTCAGCAGTTCCGTCCGCGTCGGGCTTATGACAAACCGCGCTCCCTCGAACAATCCTCGCCGGGACAGCCATTTGGTTTCATCAATGGGAAAGGCTATGCGGCGGTTGTTAAAAAGATTGGCAATTTCAGCCTGCAACCGCCCCAAACGTCTCGAATCTTTGGAATTTATTTTCCATGTTACCAGCGCCGCCTCCCTAAGGGTAAACGCCGTGCCCGCCTCGTCAAGAAAAGTGTACAGGGCGTCTTCCTGATCGGGTGTCATACCCTGACTATAAGCCGAAACGCCGTTTTTTACAACCGACGCGCGTCCCCTCGTGCCGGAGTGAAACAACATTCCGGCCATTAAATCCTAAAACAGGCGGGTTAATAACGGGCAAAAATATGTTATGCTATAGTTATGAATGAAAAAAGCAAAAAAAAGACCCCTGTTTTTGTCATGGGTCACAGAAATCCCGACACCGACTCCGTTGTGGCTGCCGCTGCCTACGCCCAGTTAAAAAAACTGCTTGGGAAAGACGAATGCGTCGCTATCAGGGGCGGTAAGCTATCGCCCCAAACCGAATATATATTTGAGCGTTTTAGCGTTCCGGTGCCTCATTATATACCGGATATGATACCCAAAGTATCGTACTACATGAAGGACGATGTTAATCCCGTGAACGGGGATACCTCGTTGTGGAACGCCGTTACCCAAATGGAGGCGGCAAACGTCAAGGCGATACCGGTCGTAAACTCTGACGGCGAGTACAGCGCCCTATTGAACTACAACGCCTTCGCTCACAACATCCTGCAAGTGCTCAACCCCGAAACGGAGACGCTCTTTTCGACCAATATAAGGCTTATCGCCGAGACGCTTTCCGCGCAGCAAGTGCTGGCTTTTAATCCGGAAGAGCTTTTTAAGTGCGTTACAATTGTCGTTGCCGACTGCATTGAAACTTTTCGCAAAACGCTCGCGCTCCATATGCCCGAAAACGCCGTGATTATAACCGGCGACAGAAAAGACGTGCAGGAGTACAGCATAGAAAACAGAGTGCGCGCGCTGGTGCTTTCTTCGGGGACGCAGATGGAAAAAGCGATGCGCGAAAAGGCCGAGAATAACGGAGTTTCAGTGCTGATAAGCCCGTACCGCTCTGCGGAGACGGCGATGCTCGTGATGTACTCAGCGCCCGTCTCCGAGATGGCGGATACCAAGATACTGCCGGTTCATGCAAACGACACGATAAATTATATACGGGAATTCCTGCGCGAATCGACTAGCCGCACCCTGCCGGTCGTCGATGATAAAAACAAACTGCTTGGGACCATTTCCGAAACGAATCTGCTGGTCGACCCAAATGTCGAGATCATTTTGGTCGATCATAACGAACTTTCGCAGGCGCTAGAAGGCGTCGAAAACTATACTATACAGGAAGTCATCGATCATCACAGACTGGGCAATCTTAGCACAAAGGCGCCTATCACCTTCATCAACCGGCCCGTTGGCGCGACTTGCACTATTATCGTGTCGCTGTACCGGCAGTCCCGCGTGCCTATCCCCAAACCCATAGCGTCCATCCTGCTTGCCGGCATCCTCGCGGATACCCTCGTGCTGAAATCCACCACCGCTACCGATGAAGACCGCGACACGGCGGAGTACCTTTCAAACATTACAAACCTCGATATTGAAACGCTGGGACGGGACATCATAGCGGCGGGCAACCGGCTTGGCAACCGGACGGCGGATGAAATCATCAATCAGGACATGAAGGAGTATCAGGAAGGAAAGTTCAAATACACGGTGAGCCAGATTGAGGTCGATTCTACAAACGAACTGTTGGAACGCCGGAAAGAAATTCTTGACGACCTGGAAATATGCCGGCGGTCGCGGGAAGCGCTGTTCTGCGCGCTGATGGTAACGGACGTGGTAAAGCTAACCAGCGTCATGATAATAGCCAGCAAACCGGAATTCCTTCAGGCGCTTGAATTCCCGCGCAGAAACAACGGCGTATTCTTTTTGCGCGACATCGTGTCCCGCAAGAAACAACTCATACCGCTGCTATCCGAGCAGGTCCAGTCCATGTCTTAGCCCGTTAGCGAATTTTATGCTTCGCCGTCGCGTCCTGCCGTCCCGACAGCCCTGGAAGCCGGAACATAGCCGCACTTCCAAAGGCTCGCGAATTTTTTGCGGGAACGCTTAATCAAATGTTTTTTGCAACCGCCACGAGAGGCTGTACGACCATTCGCCGGTCTTGACGTTGTTGTTTAGTTTAAGTCCTATACGGCCAAATTTTCCGGCTACTGACGCGCCGACGGAGCTTGCGAACGAAGCCTCTTTTCCTTCGGTCACCGTATAGGCTATCGAGCCGTTTAGCGACACAAAAGAAACCTTGCAGTACAGCGCGCTAGAAAACTTTACCGAGTCAAACTTGCGCGCCGGGTCGTAGGCAGGAAACGGGTTAATATAATCGCCCGCCTTCGCGACAGAATGCTGTTTGACGGTTATGCCGGCGGACGGACGAAAAGACCCAGTAATAAACGCCGCTTCCAATTTTACGCCGTCCGTAATTTTTTCCCGCTCATGGGCGTCCCGCTCAAGCTCCAGCGACACGCGGTTTGCCCTTACGGGTTTGCGCTTGTCTTGCGGAAACCGGAAATAAAAGTTTAGCGAGCCTCGATCAAACGGCTCCTGCCACGCGGCGGCTCGCAGAACGGAATATGCCCGTAGCAACATTCCGCGTCTTCCTTCCCATTCAAATTTTGCGGCGGTTCTAAAACCGCTGTCTGTGGCGGAGCCGTCCGAGCCGGAAAAACGCTGTCCCGCGCCGTCCGCCGCTATTGAAACCCGCCAAGGCAGAGACCCCACGCGCAACGCGGCGTTAACGTAAATGTCAGTGCCCTGCGCAAAAATTTCAGAGCGCGCAAAGTCGGCGGCAAAGCCGACAAAAGGATGCGTAAACACAACGCTTATTGCGTAAAACCTGAATTTGCGTTCCGGCAGGTACGGCTTGTCCGAAAACCATTGAGACATGTGCCGCTCGCCTAACGTCCGCTCCGTGATCAAGCCTTCCAGCCTTGCCGACGAGCCGCGAGGCAGGCGCGCTCCGGCCATTCCTGTAAAAACTGCGGCGGCGTCACGGTCAAGCCGCACCGAAAAACTTCCGTTTAGCGGTCGGGATGACGGGCTTAAAAGTTCAAGATACGCGGCATAGTCCGAAGCGTCGCCGGTCGCGTTCTTAAGATCGGCGGTCGAAAGACTGTGCGTCTCGAACCACGGCACTGAATGCGCCCACACGTTGCGGGTACGGTTAGAAAGCCCCTTCGTCTCAATGAGGCCGTAAAGCAGCCTTGAACCTGTGCCTTTGTGGTAAACCCCTGTTCCGACAGCGGTAATCGCGGAATCGGGACGCTTCCACGGCGGCGCAAGCCGCTTGTCAGCGGCTTGCGCCCGCAACGACAGTCCGAACGGGGCATACAGCCTTAGGTCCAGCCGGTTTGTCAAATGGCCGCCGTCAACCCACGAGCCGCTTTCGACAAGGCTGAACGCAAAGAGTTTTTTGCCGGCACTTGAAGCCTCGTCCCGCTCATCCGCTCCCAAACCGGCGCATACAGCGGCCAAAAAAAGAACGGCAAATGTTTTTCCGCCCGCGAACAACATTTTCATACCATACTATTTGCGAAAACGACGCGCCCGCTTCGATAATTATTTCAAAAAGCCAAAAATTATACATTTATCACAAAAAAGTTTTCTTTTTGTGACAAACGCGCTAAGAGAGAGCGCCTACCGGCAGGCGCTTTTAGCGTCGCCCCCATCATTGCGAGGGAATGGCCGCTCCGGGGTTTACGGTGCAACCCCCGGCATGGAAGGAGCGGGCTTCACGGGAGTCAAAACTTCCATCCATCCCGAAGCAATCCACTGCCGAAAATTCCTCGCCACCGGATTGCTTCGCTAAGCTTGCAATAATGCCCCCGGACGCTCCGGAAACGCCGACGGCTTGACAATTGGCGAAGAAAGGGGCGAGTATAGGGCGTTATGCGCAATGTTTTTTGAAAATTATGTTGCGTAAAAATAAAAAGTATGATATAAATAAAAATCGGAGGGAAAGATGAAAATTATCGGATTTATTGCAAGTTCTCGGAAAGAAGGCAATACTGCCTGGATAGTGAATAAAATACTGGAAGGCGCAAAAGAGCAGGGGGCCGAAACTCAATCTTGGAGTTTTAGCGACCTTGACATCAAACCTTGCCATGGTTGTTCGGCTTGCAAAAAGGGCGACAAGGGTTGCGTTATAAATGACGATATGCAAAAACTATACACAGTTTTTATAGATACCGACGCTGTAGTTCTAGGATCGCCAGTTTATATGGGGCAAATGAGCGCGCAGGCAAAGATATTTACCGATAGATTGTATGCGTGCACTTCTCCACGATTTTCTCCGTATTTTAAAGAAAGTGCCAAGAAAAAAAGATGATACTTGTTTTTACTCAGGGCAATCCCGATCCCAATCTATTTCAATCATATTTTGATTATACGAAAAATATGTTTAAAGCGCTTGAATTTGATGTTAGAAGCGTACAGGTCATTGCCGGTATGCGGAATGGATCGGCGCATGAAAGAAATGATCTGCATACTACAATGAAAGATATTGGTTCATCATTGGTTTTGGAATAAAAATTGTAAAATGAAATAATAGAGTTGTTTAGAAACTTCAGTTTATAAACAACAACCGCTAAAAAACAGCAAAATGCAAAGCATTTTGCAAGACTTGGACGACAACCAACCGGGTTGTTGAACAAGTCCAATGGAGTACGGACAAACGGCACATAACGAGGCTGTCGAATTAGTCGTTTTCGGGGGGCATGGGTATTTCCGGGACTAGCGTTCGAAGTACTCCCGGACACCCGGAGACACCGCCGGCTTGACAAAACGCGGCGGCTTCACATATACTGCCAAACAGGTGGTATAGGCGAAGAAAGGTTCGCCTATAGGGAGTTATGTGCAATAGAACGGCAAAATGGTCTAAACGATGATAAGCGGCGGCATCCGTGCCGCCACAAAAAGCAAAAAATACCTTTTGTTGGATATTGCGCAAATCATTTTGGAGGTTTGTGGCAATGGGTCTTAAAACGTTAATAAAAAATACTATAAAAATGTGTATACCTTACGGTATTCTTGTTTTTTATCATCGTATAAAAAAAACAGGAAAGTATCAGGAAGAAAGCCGTTTATATTTCAGCGAACAAGGGGAAGACATCTTATTGGAACAATATTTAGAAAAAAAGCAAGGATTTTATGTCGATATTGGAGCGTATAATCCTGATCGCGTGTCTGTAACAAAAAAGTTTTATTTGCAAGGATGGTCTGGAATTAATATTGAACCAAATCCTGTTGCAATAAAACAATTTATAAGAAAACGAACAAGGGATATAAACATTAACATGGGGGTCGCGGATGTGGTTTCTGAACTTGATTTTTATTTTTTGGGGGAAACATCAACTTGTAACACTTTTGATAAAGAACGTTATGAAACGGAATATAAATCGAGGGGGGGGGGTATTATAAAAATTAAAGTTATGCCGATAAATAATATACTTGAAAAATATCTGCCAAGAAAACAGCATATCGATTTTATAAATATCGATGTTGAAAACTATGAAATGAAAATACTGAAATCATTTGATTTTAAAAAATATGGTCCTGATTATTTTTTGATTGAAGATTTAACATTTACAAACAATGATATTGATTTTATGGGTTTTAGTTCATCGAAATTATATAAACTAATGAATAAAAACGGGTATATTGTTGTTGCAAAGACACATTACACAATTTTATTCAAACGAATAAGAGATTATTGAATAAATTAGAGGTAAAAATAAGCCGCCGCCATCCATGGCGGCGGTTTCGTAGGCCGTTCTACTGCGCATAACGAGGCTGTCGAATTAGTCGTTTTCGGGGGCATGGGTATTTCCGGGACTAACGTTCGAAGTTCCCCCGGAAACGCCGCCGGCCATCTCCCCCGTCAAACTCGCTAGCCACCAAATCGACGCCATTCCTCACTGCTCATTTCTCATTCGTACTCAACGCCGCCAGCCTGACGGCGAAGGGTATACAAAGTTATCGATAAGCGCTATACTCCTAGTAACGTGAATACGATAAAAGAAGAATCCACCGTATCGACATTTAGTGACATGAGTTTAAATCCAAATCTGCTGAGTGTTCTTACCATCAACAAATGGCTTTGTCCTACGCCCATTCAGGCGCGGGCTATCCCTTTGATTTTGCAGGGCCGGGATATTCTGGGCATTGC
>JAIRSQ010000184.1 GCA_031255395.1 Spirochaetaceae bacterium
GCTGTTTCCGCTGGGCGGCATCAACGTTCATCCGTCCCTGCTTCCCAAATACCGGGGGGCCGCCCCAATCCCCGCCGCTATCCTTAACCGCGACAGCGAGACCGGCATAACGATCCAGCGCATTGCGGCGGAACTCGATTCCGGCAACGTCCTGTTTCAAGAGACGGTGCCGCTTTCAGGCAGGGAAACTGCCGCCTCGCTGGGCGCGGACATGGCGGAAAAAGGAGCGGCACTCTTAGTCCGCGCCCTCTGCGCCATAGCGGAGGGCGCGGTTTCCGAAACCCCGCAGGACGATTCTGTGGCCACGTTTTGCGGAAAAATCAAGCGGCAGGACGGGCTTATTGACTGGCGTCTGGACGCGGCCTCGATAGACGCGCGAATTAGGGCTTTTACGCCTTGGCCGCTGTCATACACGCGGCACGGCAATGCGGAACTTTACATCCTCGAGGCCGCCCCTTACTACGGCCCGGTCGGAGCGGACACGGCGTCCGGCGCGGCGGGCGCTGTTATCGGAACCGACAGAAACGCCGGAATCGTCATAAAGACCGGGAACGGCCTTTTAGCGGCGAGACACCTGCAGTACAGCGCGCGCAAAGCGCTTGACTGGCGGTCATTCCTTAACGGCGCAAGAAACTTTATAGGTTCGACTCTGGGATAACCTTGTGCCTAAAATTTAAGAGGTTTTTATCATCCTTGCCTTAGCGGTTAATCGTTTGACGCTAAGGCAAAGGCCGAGATTGTATACGGGGTAGGGGAGGAGTTAGCCGACTTCCGGCAGGCGCTCTTGCGGAGACACTATTTCCGTTACGCGCACGCCAAAGTTTTCGTCTATGACGACGACTTCGCCTTTTGCTATAAGTTTGTGGTTCACCAGTATGTCGACCGGTTCGCCTGCCAGCTTGTCTAGCTCTATGATCGTGCCTTCGCCCATCGTCAGTATTTCTTTTATCAATTTTTTTGTGCGGCCAAGTTCGACGGTCATCTCCATGAAGACATCCATCAAAAGGCCGATATTGCCCTGTTCGCGCGCGCCGGACTGGTTATTCAGGTCGGGGAATTGAACGGGGCGCATATTCAGCGGCTGTCCGTAGGCGCCTGTTCCCGCTCCCGTAAAACTCGCGCTTGCGCCACTGGACGGAGGCGCGCTGGCGGAAACGCCGCTTTCCGGGGCTGTACGCGGGCCGCGCAGGGCGGCCGCTATTCCTTGCGCTACCGTTGGCCCAAACACTTCCCAGATTGTCTGCGGCGCTCCGTCTCCAAGGTTCACGTCGTAGGCCGCCACGGTAAAGCCGCCCGAAGGCAACGGCACGGCGGCCTTGGGTATATTCGCCGCTTCCGGAGGGGACGACGCTATCGCCTTGTCGCCGGTTTTTCCGCTCAGCGCCGTTATTTCCGTACCTGCCATCTGCGAGATTGTCTCGGCGATGACGGACATAGCCATCCCGTCAAGCGAGATGTTGTCTTCCTTCGTCATCAGGCTCGCAATGCCTTTTGCCGTGTCTTCAGTCATCAGGAACAGGTGTTCTCCGGGGAAACCCGCGGTAAAATCAATCTTTACCGACGTTACCGTGTCGGGGATTGCGTTCAAAAACACGTCTCTCGTGGTAGCTTGAACGGAGGGGCCGGAAAAATTCACCTTGCCGCCCGTCATCATCGAGATGCCGTTCGATTGGGAGGCTGTCGTCGTTTTAAGAAATTCCTCTATGACTGAGGCTTCGCCATTGTCCGAAGCGCCGCCGCTTCCGCCGCCCCCTGTCGCGCCGCCTGAAAGCAACGCGTCTATTTCAGCCTGAGAAAGAGCACCGTCGCTCATAACAATTCCTCCCCTTCCGAAACAAGTTCTTCAAAATCGTCTTTTTCAATATCGCCCGTTCGTTTCGTTATCTGTACGGCCATCTTTTTTCCGACCATGCCCGGACGGCACAGAAATTTTTGTTTTCCGCCTATATTAACACCGAAACTGTCGCCGACCTTGACATTGTACAGCCTTATAACATCGCCTACCCGCAAGGACAGCACGTCACGTATAGGAATTTGGATGCTTCCCACTTCCGCCACTACATTAACATCGACAGTTACCAGCTTGTCCTTAAGAATGTTGAGGTTTTCAGTATTCGCGCCCTGCCGCACGTTTGAGTACCAGAACTGAGCGGACAGTTTGCTGATGATAGGTTCTATCGTCAGGTACGGGATGCAGAAATTCATCATCCCTTCGACATCCTGCACCTTTGTTTCGAGCGTTACCAGCACGACCATCTCCTGTGGCGCCACGATCTGCGCGAACTGTGGATTCGTGTCTATCTGGCCGAGACGCGGGCGCAGGTCTATCACCTGCGCCCAAGCTTCACGCATATTCCCCAGAATACGGACGATTATGCCTTCCATGACGGACTGTTCAATGTCCGTCAGTTCCCGCTGTTGCGGCACCTTGGAACCTTCGCCCTTACCTCCGAACAGGCGGTCGATGATAGAGTATGTGATTGCCGGATCGACCTCCAAAATCGCGTTTCCCTTGAGCGGATCCATGTTGATTATCGCGAGCGTGGTCGGCGCGGGTATCGAGCGTATGAATTCCTCGTAGGTAAGCTGGTCAACCGACGCTACATGAACATGCACCACGCTCCGCAGATTCGCCGAAAGCGCCGTGGTGGTAAGCCGCGCGAAAGTCTCGTGCATGATTTGCACGGTCCGAATTTGTTCTTTTGAAAATTTATCGGGACGCTTAAAATCGTAGATTTTTATCTTGCGAGTGTCGGCGACAGGCTTGAACTCCTCAGTCTCACTGCCGCCCGCGTTTATCGCCGTAAGAAGCTGGTCAATTTCGTCCTGAGAGAGAACTTCAGTCATGCCATAATTATCCCGATAACGCTTCCCCTGTCAAGGCGCCCGCAATGACGGGCACGCTCCGTTTTGCAGAGGGTATCCGTCATTGCGAGCCCGCAGGAGAAGCGATCCGGCGACCGGGCGGACAGTCAGGATTGCTAACGCCCGCTACGCGCCTTCCAATGACGGACTTGCCGTTTCGCGGCATCCCTGCCGCTGAAAGCGGCGTACGGAAGAGCCTACATGGAGGCAGCTTCCTTGTATTCGGCGGGGGCCGCGTCCGGCAGGAATCGTCTCAGCGAGGCCGCACCCGCGATGTCGTGGGCGCGGCTTAGTTCTTTGCCGTCCTTGTCAAGGAGTATGACGGTAGGCGTGGACATGACGTCCCGCCGCGCCGCTTCCGCAAGGCCGTCTTCGCTTGCGGCGTCGACAGTATAGACAGGCAGGCCCAGCTTCCCCGACGCGGCCTTTACGCCCTGGCAAGAGGGGCATCCCTTGCGCACAAACAGCAGGACACGCGGTTCGCCTGAAACGAAAGGCGCAAATACCTCTATCTTGCTACTGCTCTTGCTGCCGGAAGCGGCTTTTTCCGTCCGCTCTTCCGTGACACAGGTTTCCGCGGGCGGCGTTGACGTTTCAACATTGTAAAGACGCCGCTCGCCGTACTCCTCGCGTTTGCCTTTGTTCCAATTACGTACGGACCTGTAATACCCCACGATCCGGCTGTAAACCTCTGCGGCGCGTCCTTTCACGTTTGAAAGATCCTTACGCGCCAGTTCCAAATCCTTATCAATATCTTCAAGTTTTCTCATAAAACTTCTCCTTCCTTGTGCTTAATTGCTTATTGTTTTATCCCGCTTTCAGTACCGCCTCACGTTCGGCTTCCAGGGCGGCAATGCGCTGGCGCAGTTCGTCCTCGCGCTCGCTTTTGCATTTGGGGCAGGTAAAATGCTCGCCCTTTAGGTAGCCGTGCACCGGACAAACGGAAAACGTGGGCGAGACCGTAAAGTACGGTATGCGGTAATTTTGCGCTATCGCCTTTACAAGGTCGCGACAGGTGCGCCAGTCGTCTATGGCCTCGCCCAAGAAGGCGTGAAAGACGGTGCCGCCCGTGTAGGCGGTTTGCAGTTTTTCCTGCAAATCGAGCGCGTCGAATATGTCATCCGTCTGCATGACCGGAAGCTGGGTAGAGTTCGTGTA
>JAIRSQ010000200.1 GCA_031255395.1 Spirochaetaceae bacterium
ATCTTGTAGTTCACGAGCGTTGACTTGTCTATCCACAGAACCATCTTGCCGTACTGGTAGGACGAATCTTTCGGGACGGACTGGATTACATGGCAGGCTGCGCCGCTGTACGTCTCCTCGCGCAGTAATGTGTGGACATCATCGTCCGCCTTTCTGCCCGTGGAGGAAAGGTCGTCGTAGGACATATCGGTACCCATGAAACTGCCGCTTCCTTCGGAAGCGGCGATTCGCCTGACTTTGCCCAGGCTGGGGAGGTATATCCACTGGTCCTTGCCGCCCCCGCTCTTTTCCATCGTGAGGAAGCGCGTCCCGCGTATTGAGGCGGGCTCCCTGAACGTTATGACGATACGGCTGTTTCCTTGAGCGTCATCCTTGGAATACTGGTCGATGACGCGCTCTGATGTGGAGCCGTTTTTGGCGGTTATCACCATGCGCGAGCGGGTCGACACGGTCTTAGCGTCTATCCTGTCCCGCGATGCCTGCACGATGGATGCGGCATCCTGAGAAAACGCGCCCTGTGCAATGATAACGGCATAAAATGCCGCTAAAACGAACAATACTAATTTTTTCATGTTTTTTTCCTCACGTTCCATACAAAATTTTCCCCTCTTCTTTTATAGTCTTATATATGTACCCGATTTCATTATTCAATTTGATATATTTTTTATAATCAATGGCAAGCAAATCAACCGGAATATTTATTTCACTTTTATAAAAAGCCATGTATATTGAATCAATAATATCAAAACTGTTTTTTCGCCCCTTTTTTATTATAAGCAGATCGACATCGCTCTTTTCCGTATTATCTCCGCGCGCGTACGAGCCAAAAAGTATAATCTGGTCGGGAGCGGCGAGCGATACAATGATCGAGACAATTTCATCAATAAACGGCACCCAGTTCATGGCTTACCCCCGTCTTTTAACTGCTATCTCTATATTTTACGCCTTAGCCGTTGTTGTTTGAAGGGGGGGGGGGTGTAAGCGAGCCAAGCGATTAAGTCGCCAAGCCGCCTCTTAGTCGCTTCGCCCTGGCGGACTCGCCATGACGGCAGTTAAGGGGTCTGACCCCAAGGCCTGCTCCCAGCCCGTCAGCAAAGCCGACTTGCGACCCCAAATTGAAATAATTATTCATTATTAATAAGCTGAAAAAATAAGCCCGCCTATACATTATTCCGTGTGAAACCATATTGATTCGCGGACGGCGCATACTTCATTGTAAAGCGTCTCAGAATCAGTGAGTCTTTTGCTCCCGCCTAATCCTTAGGCTTTCGAGTGAAAATGCAAATCAAGGACAGAAGGCTGTATCGACAAGCGCCGCGGATAAATAAATATGATTTTTGCATGGTTTTTGCTCCGTAACGAAGAAAAACTAATTCAAAACCGCACATCACCGTCATAAGTATGCATGAGACCTTTAAGAGAACTTAAACAGGGCGCGTGGTATGAAATCCGCACGGCCGTAAACAACCGGAAACCGCTGTTCCAGTCGCGTCAGGCACTGAAGCTTTTCGCCAAGGTTTTGACCGACACGTCGGCGCGCTTCGATTTTGAGATGCGAGGGCTATTTATGGGGGACGCCTGGCTGGCGTTCTACATCAAGCCGGCTGATGGGTTACAGTTGCCGCGGATAATGCAGTGGCTCAAGCAGACGTTTGCCGTTAGGTACAACTTGTTGAACGGCTGGACGGGGCATATCTGGGGCGACCGGTACTGGTCGAGGATAGCGAAAGGCGAGCCGCCTGAGGGAGCGGAGAGTTGGGTAAACGCTATATGGGACAAGGAGGCGGAACTTTCGCTGTCGGATAGAGGAGTCAGACCTTTATTGAGGGAAATGAAGACTAGGGTCAGACCCCTTCAGGGAAAACCCGCCAAAATTCCTCATAAGGCCGCCTCTCCCCCTGTCTAACTCCGCAAAAACCAGCCCGACGGACGGCAAAAACGACGCAAACCCCCGTCTCAGCAATTCCGCCTATAAGCGGCAACAGGAGGACTCCGCCCAAATTCTCAGCTTGCAAGGCCGAATCGCGACTCGCAATCGGCATCATTGCTCATTCCGCCTCGTCATTGTGAGCCTAAAGGTCGAAGCAATACAGCAGAGGGACGGTTTGATGACTGGATCGCTTTGGCGCTTGCGCTTCCTCACAATGACGGCTGCTTAGGGGCCTGACCCCAAGGACGCTTCCCCAGCCCTCCACACAAAACTCGCTTCTCAGCCCGCTCACCTGTGCCGACTCGCAATCCTCAACCTACATCATTCCTCATTCCTCATTTATCATTGCTTACTGCTCGTTAATCATTACCCATTCGTCCGGTGGATTGTTTTGCTCTCTAACAATGAGGTGATGTTTTACGAAACCGGAACAGTTGCTGGCGTTTTTAAGCTATACAATAAGTCTGTTTTTGCCGATAATACGACTAAGGGTTTTTTAATGCAAGTAACAAACGAAAATCGAATTTGTGCCGTTCGGAAAGATGCCGCCGCGTTGCCGCGTTATTTATTTTTCGGCATTTTTTGCGTGCTGTTTCTGTTTCTCTCAGGCACGGACGTTTTTGCTTTCGGGAAAAAGCAGGCTGGCGGACGCGCTGAGAACGGTGAGTACGCGACGGACGAGAATTCCGTTGCCGATAACGACGGCTCTGCCGGGCGGACCGGAGACCCTACCCCTGCCGGACGTATTGCGGGGCTGATTGAGGCCGGTGATATTGACGGCGCAAAGACGGCGTATGTCACGCTGAACGACGCGAATGCCGTTGACTCAAACGGCAGAAACGCCGTGCATTTTGCGGCGGCAGCGCGTAACGGGGAACTGGCGGATTTCTTTATCCGGCTTGGCACAGCGGCAGACGCCGAAGACAGGGCCGGATATACGCCGCTCAACATAAGTGCCGAACTGCTTGACGGCATTGTGCCGCCTGTTCTGATAAGAAACGGCGCTCACATACATCATAGCCCGCCCGTCGGCGCTAGCCCCGCCGCCGTTTCGATAGAATCAAACGACAGCGTTTTTTTGCGGTCATTGCTGTCCCGCGAATCCATGCTGTCCACAGACAGCGAGGGGCGGACGATTCTGCATTTGGCGGCGGC
>JAIRSQ010000077.1 GCA_031255395.1 Spirochaetaceae bacterium
AGCGCGTAGAAATCTGACGGGTTATCTTGCCATATATCAAAGCGTTCTTCGCTCACGGCCTCCGGCGCGTCCGACACCTGAACCGCCGTTTCCGCTCCCGCCGTGCGCCGCGTCGAAATACAGGCGATAAGCAAAAAACTTATTCCCAGAAAAACGATGCAGCATACGGCGTTACGGCGCGGCAACTATTACACCCTCACGTTGCAGGTCTAGTATGCATAGTTGCGGTATTTCGGCACCCTTGAACCAATTGCGTTCGATTCTAAAAACCGCGTCAACCTTGTCTTTCAGCGTAAAGTCCGCCTTCACCTTTTCCGCCGCATTCCAGTAAACCGCCGCCCACTTGTACTTGCCGGCATCCAGCGTAAGTTTTACGTGCCGCGCCTCAAGCTTTCCCATGAAACTTATGTCGAGCGCCTTTAAGCCGCGTGACAGAAACACCAATTCCTTGTTTTCCTTGCCGTAGGGTTGAAACCTATCCACTATTTCGAAGATGTCGGGGTTGAGGTATGACAACGGCAATTCCGCGTCGATGTTGACAGTGTCGGCATCCGCCTTGGCGGGAGGAAACTCCATCGTCTTGGCCGCCATTTTGAGTCGTTCCTCAAAAGCGTCCCATTTGGACAGTTCCAGCGTAAAACCGGCGGCAAAACCATGCCCGCCCCAGTCGACGAACAGGTCGGCGCACTGCTCCAGTATTCCCTGCAAATCGTAGCCACGCGATGAACGCATCGAACCCGTGCCTACGCCGTCATTGAACGAGACAACGACGGACGGGGCCTTGAACTGAGAGCAAAGACGGTTCGCCGTGATGCCGGTCGCGCCACGCGGAATATCGCTTCCCCATGCAACAGCAAGGTTACCGCTGAACGCTTCAAAATTCCGCTCCGCTATAGGATTCGCCAATGCCCATACCCTGGCACCCAAATCTTTGCGTTCGTTATCCATCGCAATGACCTCGGCGGCAAGCCTGTCCCGTTCCGCCGGATCCTTTTCGAGCAACAACTGCGCCGACACGTTGGCCCGGCCTATTCGACCGGCAGAATTTATCACGGGACACAGATTCCAGGAAACATCGACGGCAGACAGCCTGCGCTCGGCAATCCCCAGCTTAAAGGCCAGCGCGTTAAACCCGGGATGCATCTTGTGATTCAGCGCATCCAGCCCGCTCTGAATAATTATACGGTTCTCGTTTTGCAACGGCATCAGGTCGGCAATCGTCCCTACCGCAGCGAGTTGCAGGTCGAGGCTGTCCTGTTCCGTGAACAAGTGTTCTTTCTTCCGTACATACGAAACGAACAGGTTGTGAAAAACATCCAACTCGCCGAAGGCATCCTGCGCGTAACGCGCATCGTGCGAAATCTCTTTTAGCCGGAACAGGCTCTTGCCTGCCGTGACAGGCATTAGTGCCCCGATCTCCGGCTGTAAATCCGCCATGTTGAATTCGACACCGCCGCCAAAAACTTTTGCCAGCGCTTTTTTTTGTAACTGCGCGTCCCACGTTAGTATGACCTGTCCCGACAGGAAGCCGCCAAGCCTCGTGTCGCTTATGCTGACCGCTCCCGGCACGATGGTTTCTGCCAGCCTGTCTACGATCACCAGGTTTCTCAGTTTTGCCACCTCAATGACCCAAGCGTCATCATTGGCAGGGCGGGTGTTCAACAGGCATACCGGCTGCCCGTAGTAAGCGCTCTTTAACGCAAAACGTATCGCGCTCGCAAGTTTGTACGCCACGCCGCAACCGGCAAGGTCTGGAAACGGATAGATATACTTGTCATCCTCTTTTAGTTTGGGGTCAACTATCGTGTAAGCGGCTGGCAGAGTTTCCTGCGCCCTGTGGTGGTCCGTAACGATCACATCTATATTCAATTCGTTGGCCCGCTCGATCTCTTTAATATTCGAGATTCCGCAGTCCAACGTTATAATCAGTGTGCCGTACTGCGCCGCAAACTCTTCGACTGCAGAAATCGTCAAACCATAGGGATCATCACCCAGCGGCAGTTTCCAGCTTACGTCCATCCCCAGCGATTCGAGCAGTCCGACCAGGATAGCGATGCTCGTTACGCCGTCCGCGTCACGGTCCCCGAATACCAGCACCTTCTCGCCCTCTTCTTTGGCCGCAAGGATGCGTTCCACAGCATCCTCCATCCCCTGAAGCATGAACGGGTTACGCAGGTATCGCGTGTCCTTTTCCAGATAGAATTGCACATCGCCGCGCTCGGTTATGCCGCGCCGCAAAAGTATTGATGCCGTCAACAAGTCGCACCCAAATTGCTTCGCAGTATCCTTAACGGCTTCCGCTGGTACGCTCTTTTTTTTCCATTTCATGGTCGCCACCTATACAGCCGGCTGTCCCGGCCATCCATAGTCTCTAGCCTCCATTCTGCCACAAAGTCCTTTTTTGTTAAAGCATCCAGCGGCTATTAAAGGGGGAAGCGACACTCAAAACCATTGCTCATCGCTCATTACTCATTCGTCCCCAAGCCCCCTCCCCCGGATGACTCGTAACCCTCCAACCTATGGTTCATTGCTTTCTGTAGTGGTATACTGTTATTTACTAACATGACAGACAAAGAAAAACAACTCGCCGAGAAATACCCGGAAGCAACAGTTCTCGCGGCTATA
>JAIRSQ010000128.1 GCA_031255395.1 Spirochaetaceae bacterium
CAAACGCCAAACAGCTATCATAGCTGAAAAAATATCTCGGCATATTCCGCAAAATCATAACAAACAATACCCGCCTTGATAAAACCCCTGATAATTCTTTTGATTAAAATTGATAAAAAGCTGTATTGACTGTATTAAAAATGTTTCTTATAATTATCCCATTGAGCATAGCGGGGCTTGCCCTTCCAAGCTGGAGACGTGGGTTCGACTCCCATCAGCCGCTGTATTATAATTCTTTATATAATAAAGGATTAGAGAATTTGTTTTAAGGGCGGCCCACTGTCAAAGTTCCTGTCGCGCGCTAAATGCCCGCCGCTTGTTGCGATAACTGGGAGCGCGAGGGATATTTTCCCCGCAAAGGCAAAGATTTCAAGGTGAAATCTTCGGTACCAAGGAGCTTGCTTCTGTGTTCTTCTTTTGGCAGGCGCTGTTGCGGTCAGTACATAGTCAAACATGGCAGGAACGTCATAGACAGGCGTCGAATGGCGGTATGCGAGCGGCGGTGAAGAGGACTAACTCTATATCGCTGTCTTAAGCCGCGTGCGGAGGCTTGAATTTTGCCGGGCGATGTGTCAGAATGATGACGACTAGGAATGGATAGCCTCAACGACGAGGTTCGATACGGATGCCGATATGCAAAGTAAGGAGGTCTCGTTATGACAGCTATAAAGGGCGTTTGCGGCAGGAAGTTAGCCGCCATTGGCGAAACGGATAAAAATGCGGTCGTGAAGAGCGGCATTCCGTTCAAACAGTTGCCGACAAGCGCGTTCGGCGGTATGGGCGCGTTTGCGCGGTAGGACGGGATATGGCGAACCTTCACGACATCCGCCTGCGTATGAACACGATTACGCAGACGCTCAAAGTTACCAGCGCGATGAATCTGATCTCCACCGCGAAGCTGCAGAAGGGCAGAAACGCTCTTGCCAATACCGAGCCGTTCTTTAAACGCATACAAAAAACGATGGCCGAGCTTCTGCACAGCGTGGGAACGGTCGAAAGTCCGTTTTTCGCCGCGAATAAAACGGGACGCACGGCGATCGTGGCTATAACTAGTGACAAGGGGCTTGCGGGCGGGTATAACGCCAGCATTTATCACTATGTGATTGATATCTGCAAAAACATCAGCAACCCCCTGCTGATACTAGTCGGGAGTATCGGGCCGCATTACTTTGCAAACTCGCCTTACACTGTGCTGGAAAATTTTTCATTCGCGTCCCAGTTCCCGACGCTTGAAGAGGCTAGCGAGATTTCAGATTATGTTGTTTCGCAGTTTGAATGGGGAGCGTTTGGCGAGGTGCGAATAGTTTACACTCATATGTATAACGCGCTCAAACTTCTGCCTGCCGAGATAATGGTGTTGCCTTTCAACGAAGAAAAGCTGCGTCTTTCCCTGTCCGGCACGGAACTTTCAAAAACGTTTGAAAAAAAACCCCTCAATTTTGAGCACATCCCGTCGCCGGAAGCTATTACTGACGCGCTCGCGCCGCATTATGTAAGGGGTTTGTTCTACGGCTGCCTCGTTGAAGCCTATGCCAGCGAGCAGAGCGCGCGGATGAGCGCGATGGACGAGGCGTCCCGCAACGCTCGCGATATTCTTGGCAAGCAACGGATTTCCTACAACCATGCCCGCCAGGCCGGCATAACGCAGGAAGTTACCGAGATCGTTTCCGGCGCTGCCGCCTTGACGGATGCCAGCTAGCGGCTTTTAGTTTGATTTTTGCGCTTTTTAGTATAGGAGGGCAGGGGAGGCGTTGTTTCAAGACTTTTGTGTCATACCCCCCCGGCCCTCAGGTACGGCGTTTAAGAAGCTAGCCGCTTGCCAAGTTCGCGGCATTTGTCTAAGGCTTCTTTGTCCGGCTCAAGGTTTGCGATGACGCCTTCCCCGTCAACCAGCGCGCCCAGACCTTTCATGCGTCCGACCCAGTCGCGCATCCATTGGCCATCGCCCCAGTCATACGAGCCGAAAAGTCCCAAAGTCTTGCCGCCAACGTCCTCCTTGGACAAACTTGCGATAAACGGCTCAACTTCCGAATCCTCTAGCGTTTCGTCGCCCATCGCTGGGCAGCCAAACGCCAAAACTTCGGCGGCCCGCACCGTTTCGGGCTTTGTCTCTCCGACCGTTTTCAGTGTTACCTCCGCGCCGGCCTCCTCCGCTCCTTTGGTGACCTCTTTCGCCATTGCCTCCGTGTTGCCGCTGCTGCTCCAGTACGCGATCAAAACCTTCTTCATAAAAACCTCCAACATAAAAATGAATTTAGCTTAAGCTAATTTATGTTAGAAAATACTAACAGAAATGTCAAGAGGCTACTCTCCTGCATAATAAGGTTTACTGAACGGCGTACGCTGTTGTCATTTATCGGATTTCTTACGCGGCTGTTTGGCGGGGGAAAAAATCTACCGTCCGTGGCGCCTCGTGCTGACCATTGCGGCCTCCTTGGGCTTACGTCCTAAACGGCCCGGGCGGTATATTTAAAAAATAGCAAATCTCTGTGCCGGTTTCAAGCGTTATGGCGAATCAAGGGCGGAATCCGGAGGCAAAGCGCGCCAAGCGGAAAGTGCGGGCAGACTCCTCCCGCGGCCGTTTGAGGACGGAGTCGCGGAGACGAGTTTTTGCGTCGTTTTTGCCGCCGAAAGGCGGGTCTAACCGGGGTTAGGCGGGTGGAGAGGCGGCCCGGCGGAGGATTTTGACGGATTTTCCCGGGAGAGGTCTGACCCTAGCCGTCGTTTTCCTTGAAAGAGGTCTGCCTACTCCAGCCAGCAAAAGCCCCGCCGTTCCCTCGCCGCTCACAGCCTCTGCCCGGCATTCCGACCCCTCAGGCGGCTCCGCTCCCGCTATCCGCGACCAGTATCGGTCACCCCAGATATGCCCAGTCCAGTTGTTCAACAAGTTGTATCTAACGGCAAACGTCTGCTTGAGCCACTGCATAATCCGCGGCAGCTGGAGACCGTCCGTCGGTTTGATGTAAAAAACAAGAAGGTCGTCCTTCAGACGCAGTCCGCTAATTTCAAAATCGAAGCGTTTCGCCGTATCGTCCAAAACCCGTGCGAAAAGCCTCAGCGCCTGACGCGACTGGAATAACGGTTTCCGGTTATTGACGGCTGTGCGGATTTCATACCACGCGCCCTGTCTCAGTTCTCTTAAAGATCTCATACAATATTTATGATGTTGATGTGCGGTTTTGATTCATTCCGGTGCAAAAAGCATTAGAACGGAAGCGCGAGTTACGCAACGAGCGGGGAGCGCAGGCAAGACTGCTATTTGCCACAGACCGCCGGGAATAGCTGGCTTGTCTAGCGGAGAGGTTAAAACCCCGCCGTAAATCTTGTAAAATGACAGAACTTACGCCGCCTCGAAAGGCGGGGATTTCAAGAATGACGGATTTGTTGCAGACTATGCCGCCGGTGGAGCGGGCGCGAGGTTTCAGGCTGTATTGCGGTGGCAAGCGACTGACCGATCTTTGGCAGTGCGGCGGCAGGGCACTACTTGGTCACAAGCCGGCAAATGTCGTTAAATGCATGAAGAATGCCGCCGAAAGGGGGCTTTTCGCGCCTTTTCCGAACAAGGCGCGGCGGCGTTTCACCAAAGCGCTTGAGCGGCTTTTCCCCGAAACTGCGGTTAAGGTCTACGCGGACTGGTCACTCGTGCCGGATTATCAAAAAATTCCGCTCTGGAGGCCGTTTTGCGGAGATTTTACACGCGAACTTACAGAAAAAAAGGGGGCGTTTCGTCCAATACTGCCATTTCCGCTTGCTCCAGCCGTTATTGTCTGCGAAAAATCCCGCGAAAAAGACTTTCCGCCTGAAGAATATGTCTCGCCTGTGCTTCTCGCCTGCGTTGAACGCGCTGTGTACGACCTGCTGGCCTGTCCTGAGCGCGGAATCATGGGGTTTGGCCGCATTAAAAAGGCGTTTGAACGGGAAAACGTAAAAAAAAGCTGGCGTTTGCACGGGATATACATACATACGGCGCGGGGCAGCGAATACTGGGAGGACACGTTCCGGCGTTTCTTGGACGGAGGTTTCCTGGTGCCTCCTGATACGTCAGAACCGCTAATCATACCGGGCGAGTTGTCCAACGGCGAAGAAGGCGCGCTGGCTAGACTTTTGGATGAATGATGTCCTCTCCGTCAGTTACGGCAGGGTGGAACGCCGTTTGCAATAATTGCTCAGGTGCTTGACTTGGCAGCGATATTCTGTTATTAGTGTTCCATGATTGAAATTTATCCCCCCCTCCCCCCTGCAATTTATATAGTGGTTCCCTGCTATAACGAGGAAGAGGTTCTGCCCGAAACGGCAAAACGGTTGCTGGAAAAACTAAACGGACTCCGCGAAGCTTCTTTAGTATCGGACGCTTCACGGATAGTTTTTGTCGATGACGGCTCGCGGGACAGGACATGGGATATAATACAAAATCTCTATCAGGAAACAACGGAATTTTTATGCGGAATCAAACTGTCAAGAAACCGGGGGCACCAGAACGCCCTCGTCTGCGGCCTGCTTTCCGTAAAGGACTACTGCGATGCCGCAATATCCATAGATGCGGACTTGCAGGACGATATTTCCGTGATAGACGGCATGGTTAAAAAATATCGCGAAGGTTGCGAGATTGTGTACGGCGTTCGCTCGGATAGAACGAGTGACGGATTTTTTAAACGAGCCAGCGCGCAAGGGTTCTATAAACTCATACGATTCCTTGGAGTAGACATTGTGTACAATCATGCCGATTTCAGGCTGATGGGACGGCGGGCGCTTGAAGCCTTTGCCGAATACCGCGA
>JAIRSQ010000153.1 GCA_031255395.1 Spirochaetaceae bacterium
TTCGCTCGCAATGACGGACGCGCGGGCTACTCTCAACCCTCACTCCTCATTCGTCCGTTATTCCTTTATAAAAAGAAGTTCAGTCGGGGCGCGTCCGCGGGACAGGCTTTTTTCTTCAAACTTTGTTATGGGCCGCCATCTCTGGCGCGGGGCGAATTTCAGGCAGGCGTTCCGCAACGTTTTGACAGCGCTCAGTTCGGCTAGCGCGGAGTCGCAATAATCGGCGCAGTCGCTGACCATGCAGATGTAGCCGCCGTTCTTCAATTTTGACGCTAGAATGTCCGTGAACGGCCTCTTTACGAGCCGGCGTTTACGATGCCGCTTTTTGAGCCACGGGTCGGGAAAAAAGATATGGAACGCGTCTAGGCTGCCGTCCGGTATCATTTTTTCGAGTACGTCTATGGCGTCATGTTCGATGATGCGGACATTGGCAAGGCGGCGGTTTTCGATTTCCCAGAGCAGCCGTCCTACGCCCGCGCGAAAAACCTCTATCCCGATATAGTTTTTTTGAGGATTTTCGGACGCTATCTCTGCGGTTGCGCTCCCCATGCCGAACCCTATCTCGACCGTAACGTGGTTGTCGTTGCCAAAGACGGCGCGAAAATCAATCGGAGATTCAGTGAACGGCACGCAGTACGCGCCGCTCAGCCTGTCGAGCGAGCGCTGTTGCGCCTTGCTGGTGCGCCCGCTTCGCAATACATAGCTCTTAATCCGAAACCCGCCGCTGTTTGACGCTTCGCCCGTCTCCAAAACATCGCCGCCTGCCATCAAACTTCCCTGCCCGCTACCTTACAGCCGCAATCTTTGTGAGCGCCGAAGTCGAATGCTCAGAATCGCTGGCCCATAGCGCGACGCTCAATATATCGGAACTCAGCCGTAGCGCGGACATCTCGCCCGTCTTCGATTCGAGTTTGACGTAACGGCGGTACGCGCCGTCCGAGCCGTAACAGATGAAGTAGTTTTCGGGATATTCGGAAGTTATCGTGTATACGCCCTCCTCTATGGCAAATTTCGGGAAAGGGAAGCGGGGTACAGCGGGGACGTCAAATCCGAAGGAGCGTTCAGAGTGCTCGCCGGACTTGTCAATAAGGACAGCGCGGTACTGGCCGCTCGGAAAAGCTTCGCCGCCGTCCATCGCTATCTTCCGGCTGCCTATCCATATATTGCCAGCCTCGTCGTAACGCGTCCATTCATCAGCCTTGAACGTCCACAAAAGCCCATCAAAATCGCTGTAAAGCCGCAACTCGTCAAGGTCCTCGTAGCCGTCGTCATCGCTTGCAAGCACGAAAAAACTAAACGAAGGCACGACGCCCGCATCCTCCTCGATATAGTTAAGGTACATCGCGGAGTACGCTATCGCGGGCGCGGAGCGGGAGCAGGACAAAAATACGATGAAGGCGGCGGCAAAAAGAAGATGCCTGCCGCAAATTTTAACCTGCCGCTCCATTAAGAAACCCGACCAATTTTTGATACGTTTGGAAGCCCTGCGGCGTGTCCGTAAAGAATTGGTAATTATGATGCAGGACGGCCTCGGCAACGTCATAAAATACGCCAGTAACGGGGATGTTTTTCGATTCGAGCAGCGCGACCGCCTCTTTCGCCTCGAAGTCAAACGAATAGGTGTTGGCGTCCGTGATAAAAGCGCGCGGAAAGCCGGCGGTAATCTTGTCGATGAATCCGGCGCTTGAAATCAGCGGGCTTTTTATGCTGGCACTGCTGAAGTAAGCCTGTGCCAGTTTTTTTAGCGGAAGTTTCATCGTGTTTTCGGGCGGAGGTTCGAGCCTTAGGAAATCATAGATGGCGCAGAGCAGCACGACTCCGTCTATGCCTCCCACCGGAACTGCCTGCCTGAAACGTATCGACGACATGGAATTCATCAAGACGATATATGCCGGATTTGTCTGCATAGCGACAAACTGCCCCGCAATCTGAGCGCCTGCGGAATCGCCTAAAAAAAACACCTTGTCCAAATTCAATTTGAACTCGTCTTTATGTTCCATCATAAAAACGTACGCTTCCTCAAGCTGCTTCACGGGAACCGGGTATATGCCCTGCTCCGGTGCGAGCGCGTAGCGCACGTTCACGGTAACAAAACCGCTGTTTGCAAGCATCACGAAGTAAAACTCCGCCCCGCCCTCGTGGACATAAGCCCCGCCGTGCGTAGTGAAAATCACCTTCTCGCTGCCCGAAGCGTTTTTGGGTTTGATTATGTCAAGCCGTCCGTTCCGGTACGCTGAGCGATAATCAATGTTCCGCGTTATCGTAACATTTTCCAGATAACGCCCGTATCCGGCAGGCGGCTTATACGAGTAACGCCTAAACAGCCAGCGCACAAAGTACACGGCGGGGTACGGCGTGACTATCGCGAACGCCGCAAAAGCCAGCGCTGCCGCGCAAACGGCAATAACAATCGGCAACAATTCAGCCTCCTCGCGATATTATGCATGAAACATTGCGCCGTTTCCACCCGACGACCCCCGCGCCAGCGGGGGATGCGCCCATATTACAAATGAGCAATGGTGTCGATTGGATGTCGCGAGTCCTCGTCGGGGCAAGCCCCTAGATAGTCGTCATTGCGAGGCGTTTTTTAGGCTGTCAATAACGAGCGAAACGTTTACCCCCCCCCCCCCCTTCCTTTTTACCTCATCCTTTTTACTTTACACTCCCTAGCACGCTTCCACGGCCGACTCGCGACTCCCAATTGACATCATTGCTCTTTGCTCATTCATCATCACTCATTATTCCTTCCTCATTGCTAAAACGCATAATCAATAACAAGCCCGCTTATTAAGGCAAAGGCGATCACAAACAAGCAATAGGCCGCAAAGCGCTTCAAACCTAAGACAATTTTCACCGCTCCCAGATTGGTAATTTTCGTGGCGGGGCCGGTTATCATGAAAGCGGCCGCGCTTCCCATGCCCATGCCGTCCGACAGCCAGGCCATTAAAAGCGGTATGGTGCCGCCGCCGCACACATACAGAGGGACGCCGACAGTCGCCGCCATCAGGAGGCCGAAGCCGCGGTTTTCTTTGCCGAACAGGGCGGCCATCGCTTCAGTCGGAACGTACCGCTGGAAAACCGCCGAGAGGGCTACGCCGATTAAAAAGTAGAGCCCGGT
>JAIRSQ010000168.1 GCA_031255395.1 Spirochaetaceae bacterium
TGTTTTGCGCCGCCTTGCTGATGGAATACCCCGGATACTTCGCCCCGATATTGGTCATGGAACCCGCCTCCGAGGTAACGGTGATGAACATGCCGCCGTCTTTGATCAAGCCGTGAAAATGTTTTATCACTATCGCGGTTCCTGTTACGTTTACTTCCAGCGCGGCGCGAAGGTCTTCGATGTTCGTTTCGGTGATACTGAGCGTGCGATCGCTGTCGGCAAGTATGCCCGCCGTGATTATCAGCGCATCGAGCTTCCCGCCATCGGCGTTAATTTCCCGCGCCGCCGCTTCTGCCATTGCCTCGCTGGTTACGTCAAGTTCAACAAGCCGGTAGTCGGCAAATTGCTTTTCCGCCGTCGTGGCTTCCGCCGATGGTTTATTCCGGTAAGCGGCATACACAACATGCCCCTTTTCCGCTATAAGCCTTGACAGGGCGAGGCCAAGCCCCTGGCTTGCGCCAATAACCGCTACTCGCATATATCCCCCTTAAAATAGAACGTCTGACTGGCATCCGCAGCCGTTCGCTTTCCTCCGCGCTCTCTTCTCCGCACTCCGAGCTTTCCTTGCCATCGTTCTCTTCCAATTCCTGCAAATATTCCTCTATCCGCTCTTCAAGATGAGTTTTACCTTGATAAGTTCGAATATGAGCGGAATTCCTGTTGATCAATCGGCCGCAGACGGGCATCTCCCACGGCCAAATATCCTGCCCCTATAAGCGGCCTACCGGTACCGGGCGATGTCAAAGACAGCTGTCCCATAATGCCTGAAACATAGGCAGCGAGCAGACGATTTTATCATGGGACGTACAATAGGCCAGGCGGAAATATCCCTCACAGCCAAATACCCTGCCGGGGACAATAGCCAGTTGAAATTCCTTTGCCTTGTTGCAAAAAGCCAAATCGTCCGCCAGCGGTGATTCGACAAAGAGATAAAAAGCGCCTTCAGGTTCCACACACTTGTAACCGATGTCTGCGAGGCCATGGAACAGAGTGTCCCGGTTCTTCCGGTAATTTGAAATATCCACGTTCACATCCACACATTCGGCGATTACCAACTGCATCAGGGACGGCGCGTTCACAAAGCCCAGCGTCCTGGTCATCACATTGGCTGCGGATACTATACGCTCGCTGTCCGAGGTGGCTGCGGGTACGGCCAAATAACCGATTCGCTCCCCGGCGCATGTCAGGGATTTGCTGTACGAATAACCGACGATGGCGTTTTCATAGTAATTGGTCACAAAGGGAACTTTTTTACCGGTGTAAACCAGTTCCCGGTAAGGCTCGTCCGAAATCAGATAGATGTCAATGCCAAATTCCCGCTGCTTTGCCCTGAGTATATCCGCCAATTTCCCCAGCGTGTCTTCGCCATACACAACCCCGGTGGGATTATTGGGGGAATTGATAATAACCGCTTTTGTCCGTGCCGTAAGCAGTCCTTCAAACGCATCCAGATTCGGCTCAAAGGAGGGAGGCGCGGGCGGGACAATCACCATCTGTGCGTCCACGTTGGCGGCGTAGTTGTTGTATTCGCCGAAATAAGGGGCAAATGCGACAATTTCTTCTCCCGGATTAACCAGTACCTTGAGAATCGTATTCAAACCGCCCGCCGCGCCCACGGTCATAACAAGATTGTCCTGCGTAAAGGATGTCTGAAATCGGCGGTTAAGCGAGGTCGCGATTTTTTCCCGTACTTCAGGATAACCTGAATTGTTCATATATCCATGAACATACACCTGATCCGGTTGCGCCAGCCATTTTTCGATTGCCGCTTTTACTTCCGGCGGCGGCGGGAAAAAGGGGTTGCCCAGGCTGAAATCAAAGACATTTTCCGCGCCAAAGCGCAACGCCATTTTTTTGCTTTCCTCAAACATGGCGCGGATAAGGGAACTGCCTGTTACATAGGCCTCCATTTTTTTTGCTATCATGATAAAATCTCCTCCGTACGGTCGCATGGTCGTACAATATAATCAAAACAGGAAACACCGTTTTACGCGGTTTCATCTCCATAAATATGATACTGCTCTCCGTTTAACAAACGGATTGCGCCCAGAGCCAGTGCTTCCATTTCATTCTCACCGGGTACGGCCACTACGGGAGCGATAAAGGAAACCTGTTCCGTCACCATTTTGGTCATACGCGCAGAGTATACCATGCCGCCGGTAAGGATGATATTGTCAATCCTGCCGCTCAGCACCGGCGCCATTTCGCCTATTCCCTTGGCAATCTGATACGCCTGGGCCTCGTACAGCATTTTTGCCTCGGCATTTCCCGCGTCGATCATTTTTTCTATCTCACGGCAATCGGATGTGCCCAGGTAGGATTTAAGACCGCCGTTTCCCCGAATGTATTTAATCATCTCTTTTCTGGTATGCCTGCCCGAGTAGCACATGTCGATCACGTAGAGCAACGGAATGCTCCCAGCCCGTTCGGGCGAAAAAGGCCCCGCGTCATCGCGGATGGCGTCCACAATTTTGCCATGGTGGTGAACGCTGATGGTAATGCCTCCCCCCAGGTGGGCCACAATAAAGCTCATATCCTCGTATTTTTTCCCCCGCGATTCCGCCACTTTGCGGGATGCCGCTTTTGAGTTGAGCAC
>JAIRSQ010000005.1 GCA_031255395.1 Spirochaetaceae bacterium
GTCGAAATGGAAATAATGTTTGGCAAGGGCATTTCCGCCAGCGGAAGTCTGCTGGATGCCGCCGTTAAGTACGAGATTATCGAGAAGAAGGGCGCTTGGTTCTCTTACGGCGAGGAAAAAGTTGGCCAGGGCAGGGAAAACGCGAAAGAATTCCTTGAAAGGAATCCAGAACTGTCGGCGCAGATAGCGGAAAGCCTTAGAAAAATCATGTTTCCGGAAAGGTCTGCGGACGAAACGCCTACCGACGATCCGGCATTTTACGCCGAACCGGAAATTGAGGAAGAGGAGCCTGTCGCCTTCAACGCTCCTGTAAAAGGGCGCGGAAGGCCGACGAATGAAGAGGCCAATACTCGGCCCAAGCCGCCGCAGGACAAACAGCAGACCGCCGACGCGGCGAGTTCGCCCGTATCAGATCCCCCGGCCTCCGCCGAGGCGGACGATGACGACGGCCTTTTTTGAGGCACCTTGATACTAAGCCCGCGAAACGGCATCGCCTGCTTCGAATTGTTGTTGTTAGGCGTGTGGGCGAAGCGGCTTGGCGGTGTTTTCGTTGACTGACAGTGGAAAGTTTCGTGTCTAAGGCCGGGGTCAGACCTCTATTTCCGGGAAAACCGGGGACGGAGTCAAGTTTTCTTCCGGGACGAGTGCTTCGCCAGCCTGATATGGTCGCAGTTTGGCAGGAACAGGCCGCAGTTAGCCGCGCAAGGGGCCGCTAGCGGCTTTCACACCCTGCCTTCGATAAGGGGATGGCGATCTACTCACGTGGTATCCGCGCAAGGGATTGAAGCGGAATTTGCGGAGCGCAGCGAAGCAAATTGGAGCGGAAAGCGCGGTCGCCGCTATGCGGCGATGCGCCCAAAAACCGAAACGGTGAACAAGACCTCAAACTAAACACCGACCACAGCCGCGTATGCCAATCGCCCTTTTCGGACCTGATGGCAGAACCTGAAGCTCGCCCTCGGGACGCTACCGCGGAGCGGATGTGAAACCCACTGGTGGGTTGACAAAAAAAAATAAAAAACATAGTCTATATATAGACTGAAAGTTCAGCAAAACGGACGAACAAACTTGCTATGATTATAATGAGGACATTGTATTGATTATGTAAACCCGGTAAAACAAGCTGGTTGTTTGGAATAAGTCTGTGAACATAGTAATACATCCGTTTGACTCAAACACTCACAGTAGCCTTAGGTTAAGGATTTAAAATGGGAAAGACTATGGGACTTTTTCCAAGTCTATCCGCATTTGCCGTGAATTTGTGTAACTATTCAGTCAATCTAAGCCGAAAAGCTATTGTGTGGGGTGTCCCCTAACTGAACAACTACAAATTTTGAGGTATCCGCCGGGTAAATTTATTCCGGCTGGGAGGTTCATTCTTTCCTTTTCAAATGGTTTTAACTGGGCTGCCATGACATTGCGTCAGGCGCTCGAAATCGTAGAACAATAAAATTTTGAGGTTAATATGGCTTATGTAAGAAAAAGTAAAGTGGTGGTTGGTGAAGGCGATTCAGAATTGTTCAACACCACAACAGAAGAAGCAACTGGTAGCGTAAAAGATGCCGAGGAGGGCGCTAATATGGACGAACCGGTGGTGATAGGCGAGCCTTTTGAAGGCGCGGCGGTGCCTGATGTTGAAGGCATGAACGAGGCCGCCTCGGAAAACGCCGCATTCGGATCTGACGGTGGTTTCGATGATGGACGGGCATATGATGGCGCGGAACGCCAGCCCGGAAAGGTAGTTGTACGCGCCAAGTCGCGTGTCCAGATGCGGGACCGTCAGGAATATGACAGCGAGGGAGCCGTGGGCGGCAAGGCGCGGCAGTCAGCAGTAAAGGCGCGGCGTACCTACGAGCGCAGGGAAGCTGCCGCACCAGCCCATTACAACGGTAACAGCTACTATCAGGGAGCAACACCGGCGGCGAGCGCGCCCCTTAGCGTCCCGAACGTCTCGTATCCGCCGGGCAGCCTGCCGGAATTGCCCAAAGACCTGCCTTCGATGCCGAAAATTTACGGCAAGCCGGAGCCCAAGAGCGACGGCGACAGCAAGTTGCGGCTTTCGGTGAACGAACTGTCCCGCCTTAGCATGATGGACCTGCGGACTATCGCCATGTGTTACGGCGTGCCGCATGAAGACCTCGCGTCGCTCAAAAAACAGGAACTGATATTCACGCTGCTCAAGGCGCATACGGAACGCGGCGGCATCATCTATGCTTACGGCTCGCTGGAAATACTGCCGGACGGCTACGGCTTCCTGCGCAGTCCGCAGAACTCCTACCTCTCCGGCCCGGACGACATATACATCAGTGCGAGCCAGATAAGGCTGTTCGCGCTGAAAACGGGCGACACCGTCTCCGGCCAGATACGCACTCCGAAAGAGGGCGAGCGGTTCTTCGCCATGCTGCGGGTCGAAACCGTCAACTTTGACGACCCCACCGTTGCCCAGAACCGCATCCCGTTCGACAACTTGACCCCGCTCTACCCGGACGAAAAACTCGACCTTGAAACGACAGGCGAGGATGTTTAGACACGTATCATCAACCTGTTCTGCCCGATAGGGAAGGGTCAGCGGGGCATCATCGTCGCGCCGCCGCGCACTGGCAAAACGATAATGATGCAGAAAATAGCCAACGCTATCACGACAAACCACCCGGAGGTCTACCTGATCGTCCTGCTGATAGACGAGCGTCCCGAAGAAGTAACGGACATGGAACGCACCGTCCACGCCGAGGTAATCTCGTCAACGTTTGACGAACAGGCAAGCCGCCACGTCCAGGTTACCGAGATGGCGCTCGAAAA
>JAIRSQ010000020.1 GCA_031255395.1 Spirochaetaceae bacterium
TATAACTTCATAGTGATCGTAGGCACAGCCGAGAAAAAAATGGGGTTCATGGTGGACAGTCTTATCGGTGAGGAGGATGTAGTCATCAAACCGTTGCGCGACCAGTACACAAACTCGCCGGGCATTGCGGGGGCTTCGATTCTGGGCGACGGCTCCGTCTCGCTGATAATTGACGTGGGACAATTGCTGGAGCTGGGTCTCCGCAAGGAAAAGGAAAACCGCCGCATCCGCGAGATGGCGACTCGTTGACGCGGAAGACCGGACGCTAAGGAAATAACGTATGGAAATGAAAGACCTTGAAACGGTAAACGCGGAACTGCAAGAAAAAAAAGAGCTTGCCGATAACGCTGATTATAAAATGGTTACTTTTTCTCTGGCCGGAAAAGACTACGGCGTGGATATTATGAATGTAAAGGAGATCGCCAAAGCCGACAAGTTTACCTACGTCCCGAACGCGGCTTCTTTCGTGCGCGGCGTATACAATCTGCGCGGCGATATAATCCCTATCATCGATCTGCGCACGTTCTTTCACATCCCGCAAAAAGAAGCGGAGGACGGACAGGAGAATATGCTTATCCTCCGTATCGAAGACCGCGTATACGGCACAATTGTCGACAAGATTGACAAGGTTGTCGGCATAAGTTCGCAAACTATACAGCCGCCGCACCCGATTTTTGGGGATATAAACGTAAAATATATTGGCGGCGTCGCAGAAAAACACGGCTCGTTGTACATCGTCCTTGATGTTGTCCATATTTTTTCGCAAAAACAGGAAGAAAAAGAGGTCCCGCGCGGAAAAGCGACGCAAGCGGGCAGCGAATCTTACGGCGAACAGTCCGCTCCGGCGGAAGTCCGACAGGAAGAACCGCAGGTAACGGCTGACAACTTTGGCTTCATAAAAGAAGGGCTTACGGCGCTTAAAAAATTCTACCCAAGCCCAGTCAACGAGGCCTGGCTCGTAAAGCGGTTCGCGGAATGGCGCTCGTCCCGCGCAAAAGACGATATTCAGCTTAAAAATGCGGCGGACGCGGAAGCCTACCTTGAAACATTTCTATCGCCTTGTAGCGGCAAATTCTGGACCTCCGATTATGCCTACGCGGTCAAAGCCCTGCTTCCCGATCTTTCCTCAAACAATATTCAGGTTTGGAACGCGGGCTGCGGAAAGGGCTATGAAACATTCTCGCTTGCCTGTATACTAAAACTGCGTTATCCAAATGGCCGTATAAAGATTTGGGCTAATGACAATGACATAATGGCCATCGCAAACGCCCCTAACATGGTATTTGAAATGAACGATATACCGGACTATTGCCGAACTTTCATGTCTAAGGCCCGCTCCGGCTATGTTTTTAACGCGGCGATAAAGGACAGCATTGTTTTCGAGTACCACGATATAACAAACGTGAACACGTTGCCCGATATTGACATCGTTGTGTGCAGGGACACGGTGTCGTTCCTGCCGCCGGAAGGGCAGGCTAAGACGCTTGCCGAGATAGACGAAAAGTTAAAGAATGGCGGCATAGTCATTTTAGGAAAGAATGAGGCTATGGAGGACGCTAAATTTAAAGCGGTCGGCAAGGAGCCGGTTACGGCGTATGTAAGAGCCGTAACAGAATAGAGGAATAAGGAGATTATAAAGTGAGAGTCGAGTACATTAACCCGTTTGTTGAAGCGACATTCAGCGTTCTTAAAGAGGTACTCAATACGGACGTAAACCGCGGCGATCTTTACTTAAAAGAATCGTCTATGCGGATAATGGGTGTCGCCGCCCTCGTGGGGCTTGCCGGAGATGTGGAAGGACGCGTGCTGTTCGATATGACAAAGGACACTGCGCTTAAAATCGCGAGCGCAATGAACGGCGGCGAAGAGTTTCCCGCTCTTGATGATATGGCAAAGGCTACCATTACGGAACTGGCAAACATGATTACCGCCCAGGCAATTACCAAACTTCATGATCTGGGCTTCAAGTTCGATCTTACGCCGCCCGCGCTGTTTTCAGGCGAAAACATGGAGATTTCCAACACGCTGAATGTCGAAGCCCTTATCGTCCCGATGGAGCTTGGGCCGTTAGGCAAGATAGAGGTAAACGTAGTGATTCGCGAACGAATTTAGCCGGCATCGGCTAAACGGGCGGTTAGCTCAGTTGGTTAGAGCGCCAGTATGACACGCTGGAGGCGACAAGTTCGATTCTTGTACCGCCCATAATCTGTCCTTTGTCTTCATTAACGCGCCGGTTATTAAATTCTGAATGCGTCTGTACTAACAATTAGTTTTTAACAGCCTCGAATTTGTATCGGTTTGCCTCTTATCCCTGCCGGATATGCCGTGCTAAAATAAAAACTGATGAATTATTATGATTTGCCCGTCTACCGGCACAAGGACATGATACTGGCAGCGCTGGCGGAGAACAGTGTCGTGGTCGTGGAGAGTCCGGCGGGATCGGGTAAGACTACGCAACTGCCTGTCATACTGCATGACGCCGGCTTTGCGAAAAGCGGCATGATCGGCGTTACCCAGCCGCGTCGCATCGCCGCGCTGTCCGTGTGCGAGTATATCGCGAAGGAACTGGGCGAGAATATACCGGGCCTTATCGGATACAAGATGCGTTTCGCTGATATGACGGCGCCTTCGACCAAAATAAAAATCATGACGGACGGCATTTTATTGCAGGAAATGAAGCTTGACCCGTGGCTCTCGAAGTACGATTGCATCATCGTGGACGAAGCGCACGAGCGCAGCCTGATTATTGATTTTATTCTGGGGCTTTTAAAGCGTATCCTTGATGTGCGGCTGGATTTTAAGGTGATTGTTTCGTCCGCGACGATAAACACGGGCGTTTTTTCGGCGTACTTTGGCGATTGTCCAGTCGTAAAGATCGACGCGATAACGTATCCTGTAACGCTGATTTACGATCCGCCCTCGTCAATAGTGCCGCAGGCTGAAAATAACGCACAGACTGAGACCGCTTTCCGCCACGATCGCCAGAACGGTTGGCGCGGGAGGGCGGACGCCCCGTCCAGGAAATTCGAACCGCGACTTCCGGCCGCGCCCGATTTGTTGCTCGACAAGATAGCAAGTATCGTTGAGCGCATTATCGGCGAAAAACATCAGGGCGACATACTGGTATTCCTACCAGGCGAAAAGATGATCAAGGACTGCATAAAGCTCCTTGCGTCCGGCCCGGCAGGGCGCAAACTCCACCTTATCCCGCTGTACGGAAGGCTCAGAAAGGACGAACAGGAGCGCGTCTTTGAAAAGGCCCCGTGGGGCAGGACAAAGGTTGTTGTCTCTACGAATATCGCGGAAACGTCGGTAACTATCGACGGCATAACGACGGTAATCGATTCGGGGCTTTCAAAAATCAACTTTTATGACCCTAAAACGTTCACGGCCAGCCTTGTCGAAGGGCAAATTTCAAAGGCTTCCTGCAACCAGCGGAAGGGGAGGGCGGGGCGCACCCGGGCGGGCAGTTGCTACCGACTCTATTCCCGCCATGACTTTGAAGGCCGCCCTCTTTTTAGCATGGAGGAAATTTACCGCACCGACCTTTCCGAAGTCGTGTTGCGCATGGCGGAACTGGGAATAACGGCATTCGAAGAGTTTGATTTTATCTCCGCTCCGGGCGGAGAGGGACTGCGCTCCGCCATCGAAACGCTGAACCTGCTTGACGCCCTTGAAAGTGATAATTCACTGTCAAAAATCGGCAAAATGATGACGGAATTCCCGCTATCTCCGCGCCAGTCCCGAATCATTGTCGAAGCGATACTGAATTATCCCGATGTTGTCGAAGAAACTGTTATAGCGGCGGCGTTTCTTTCAACCCAAAGTCCGTACTTGTTGCCGCCGGGCGAGGAAATTGACGCTAGAAAGGCGCACCACCGCTTCCGCGATGAAGCCGGAGACTTTGTTTCGTACTTAAAGCTGTTCCGCGAGTATAAAG